>CAMWWA010000017.1 GCA_947177825.1 uncultured Clostridia bacterium | reverse complement strand
TAAAAACTTTTCGTTTAGGGATTTCAAATCACGGTGGGGCTGCTGTAACTCGTTTGGAGAAATCAAATTCAATTGGAAGCTTTTAATGCTGTCGGAAGAATTGTGGCGCTACGTAATAGTTCATGAATTGTGTCATACGGTCCATATGGACCATTCGGCAAAGTTTTACAGATTAATGGAATCGATAATGCCGGAATACAAAGCACTCAAACGTGAACTTAAACGGTTTGCACGGTTGACAACGCTTTATTGACTCAATTCTTGCGTATTTGTAATTATGCATATATTTTCTCATAAATGTATAAATATAAGCGAATTATGAATATTTGTGAAATTTTATACATTTGACAATAATCTTTTTTTGTAATTTTAATGCCAATTTGCTTGACTTGACTAAATTGTGTATTGTATAATATTTCAGGTTGCCGTGAGGCGGCCAAAATTTGAATAAAAGAGATACGATTATGGAAAACAAAATCAAAAAGGTTGTGCTTGCTTATTCGGGGGGGCTGGACACGTCGATTATAATTCCCTGGCTTAAAGAGAATTACGATAACTGCGAAGTCGTTGCTGTTTCGGGCGACGTCGGACAAACTACCGAACTTGAAGGTTTGGAGGAAAAGGCGTTAAAAACCGGCGCATCAAAACTCTATATCGAGGATTTGAGAAAAGAATTTATCGAGGATTACATTTATCCTACGATGATGGCAGGTGCAGTTTACGAAAACAAGTATCTGCTCGGAACGTCGTTTGCCCGTCCGATTATCGCAAAGAGGATTGTGGAGATTGCCAAGAAGGAAGGCGCCGACGCAATTTGTCATGGATGCACGGGCAAGGGTAACGACCAGGTTCGTTTCGAATTGTCGATTAAGGCGTTTGCGCCCGATATGAAGATAATCGCACCCTGGAGAATTTGGGATATAAAGAGCCGTGACGAGGAAATTGACTACGCCGAAGCTCACAAAATTCCTTTGAAGATAAACAGGGAAACCAACTATTCCAAGGATAAAAACCTTTGGCACCTGTCGCATGAAGGTCTTGATTTGGAAAATCCTGCAAACGAGCCTGACTACGATAAGATATTGGAGCTTGGCGTATCGCCTTGGAAAGCACCCGATAAGTCTACTTACGTCACCATACATTTTGAAAAGGGTGTTCCTACGGCGGTTGACGGCAAAAAGATGGGAGCGGTCGAGCTTATTGAAACTCTTAACAAAATCGGCGGCGAAAACGGCGTCGGACTTATCGATATGGTTGAAAACAGGCTTGTCGGCATGAAGTCGCGCGGCGTGTACGAAACCCCCGGCGGTACGATTTTATATGCGGCGCACGAGATGCTCGAATCCATTTGCCTTGATAAGGCTACGCAGCATTATAAGCAGATGATTGGCATTAAATACGGCGAAATGGTTTATGACGGTCAGTGGTTCACTCCGCTCCGTGAAGCTTTGGACGCATTCGTTGCCAAGACGCAGGAAACCGTTACGGGCGACGTTAAGTTGAGAATATACAAGGGCAATGTTATAAATGCCGGAATTACTTCGCCTCATTCTTTGTATAGCGAAGATATAGCGACGTTCGGCGAGGACGATTGTTACAATCAGCTTGATTCGCAGGGCTTTATAAATCTGTTCGGATTGCCCATAAAAGTTAAAGCTTTGTTGGAGCAGAAGAAACTTAAATAATGATAAAAGTTTTTATTGACGGTAAAGAGGGCACTACGGGTCTGCAAATTTACGACAGACTCGGCAAGCGCGACGATATCCAGTTGATTACGCTCCCCGAGGAGTTAAGAAAAAACGTCGAAGCGAGAAGGGAATGCCTTAACAGTGCCGACGTATGCTTTTTGTGTCTGCCCGACGCGGCGGCAATTGAAGCGGCGCAGCTGGTTACCAATCCGAAAACTAAAATTATAGACGCGTCGACGGCACACAGAACTAATCCTGACTGGGTTTACGGACTTCCCGAACTTTCCGATAAGAGAAGAGAGGAGATAAAGAACTCGAACAGGGTTGCCAATCCCGGCTGCTATGCAACAGGCTTTATAACTTTGGTTGAACCGCTTGTTAAAGCAGGGCTTGTGTCAAGTGATTATCCGTTCGTTGTGCATGCGGTTTCGGGTTATTCAGGCGCAGGTAAAAAAGCTATTGCCCAGTACGAAAGCGCGGACAGAGATATTGCGTTGTCGTCACCGCGAGAGTATGCATTGACTCTTTCGCATAAGCACATACCCGAAATGGTAAGGGAGTGCGGTCTTACGCAAAAGCCTATATTTAATCCGTACATTTGCGATTATTATTGCGGTATGTGCGTAACCGTTCCTTTGTTTACGCGTTTACTGCTCAAAAAGTACACTGTTTATGACGTTAGAGAGTATTTTGCGGAGTACTATGTCAGACAGAACTTTATAAATATTGTCAAAAGCGACGATATTCCGCAGTTTTTGGCGGCAAATCAGTTGTCCGGAACCAACCAACTCAATATTTACGTTACGGGAAATGACGAACAGATTTTGCTTGCAAGCTCATTCGATAACCTTGGGAAAGGCGCGTCAGGTGCGGCAGTGCAGAATATGAATATAATGTTCGGGCTGGACGAGCGTGTTTCGCTTGTTTAGTTCAGAAAAGATTTTATTATGGTAATTGAAGAGATACAAGGCGGTGTATGTGCGCCGAAAGGTTTTAAGGCTAACGGCATTCACTGCGGAATAAGAAAAAATAAGGCGAAGAGGGATTTTGCCTTAATAGTAAGTGAAGTGCGTGCTGCCGCTGCGGGCGTTTATACCAGTAATTTAGTTAAAGGTGCGCCCGTTACCGTTACAAAGAAAAATATCAGCGACGGTTATGCACAAGCGATAATCTGCAACAGCGGAAACGCAAATACTTGCAACGCGAACGGCATAGAGATTGCCGAAGGCATGTGTGCTCTTGTGGAAAACGCAGGGGGCATTGCGGCAAAGGACGTTATTGTTGCTTCGACCGGCGTTATCGGTCAACAGCTTGATTTGTCGCCTATGTGCGACCATATGCAAGAACTTTGGTCGGGGCTGGGTGATAACAGCAATCTTGCTGCGGAAGCCATTATGACTACCGATACGGTCAGAAAATCTGTTGCCGTAAGCTTTGAGCTTGGCGGAAAGGTCTGCAGAATCGGCGCAATTGCAAAGGGCGTTGGTATGGTTTGCCCCAATATGGCGACAAATCTGATATTTTTAACTACCGACGTCGCAATTTCAAGCGAAATGCTGCAAAAAGCCCTTTCCGAAGACGTAAAGACTTCGTTCAATATGGTCAGCGTTGACGGAGACCAGTCGACTAACGATACATGCTGCATTATGGCTAACGGTCTTGCAGGCAACAATATTATAAAAAATGACGGCGCGGATTTCAATGATTTCTGCAAAGCGTTGAATTATTGTACGGTCAAGCTTTCGCGTATGCTTGCAAAGGACGGAGAGGGTGCGACCAAGCTTATTGAATGCAGAGTTACCGGAGCCGACAATGAATGCACGGCAAAAGCCGTTGCTAAGTCGGTTATAAAATCTTCGCTTGTAAAAGCGGCAATGTTCGGTGCCGATGCTAACTGGGGCAGGGTGCTCTGCGCTATCGGCTATGCGGGCGTGAAAGTGAACGTGAACGCAATCGACGTGTCGTTCAGTTCCCCAAAGGGTGATTTACCCGTATGCAAGGCCGGTTTCGGCATAGACTTTTCCGAGGAAAAGGCTAAAGAAATTCTTTCCGAAGATGAAGTTATTATAAATATAAATCTCAACAGCGGTTCTTCCAAAGCTACCGCCTGGGGTTGTGATTTGACTTACGATTACGTAAAAATTAACGGCGATTACAGGACTTAAAATGGATAAACAGGAACAAGCCGAGTTTTTAATAGAGGCAATGCCCTATATTAAAAAATATTTTAATAAGGTACTTGTTGTAAAGTACGGCGGTAACGCAATGATTGACGACGATTTAAAGTCGTCTGTTATGCGTGACCTTGTCGTTCTCAATTTGCTCGGTATAAAGGTCGTGCTGGTGCACGGCGGAGGACCCGAAATTTCAGAAACCATTAAGAAAATGGGAATGGAGACAAAGTTTGTTGACGGTCTGCGTTATACCGACAAAGAGACAAGCGAAGTCGTGCGTATGGTTCTTGCCGGAAAAGTCAACAAGTCGCTTACCGACCTTATCTGTAAGCACGGCGGCAAAGCTATAGGCGTTTGCGGACAGGACGGACACATGCTCAAATGCGAAATCCAGGACGAAAAGCTTGGGTATGTAGGTAAAATTACCGAAATTAACACTCAGCTTATAACCGATATGCTGGGTTTGGGCTACGTCCCCGTTATATCTACCGTCGGATACGACGACGAGGGGAACGTTTATAACGTCAATGCGGATACGGCGGCTTCGGCAATTGCGGGAGCGCTCAATGCGGAAAGTCTTATTCTTATGACAGATATCCGCGGACTTCTGGAAAACAAGGACGACCCCGAAACTTTAATTCACAAGGTTTACGTTTCGGACATTCCGGCGTTAATTAAACAGGGTATTATTTCTGGAGGAATGATTCCCAAAATAGAATGTTGTAAAGATGCAATCCGTCGCGGCGTAAAGAAAGCCGTAATTATCGACGGAAGAGTTAGTCATTCGATTTTAATAGAATTATTGTCCGACGAGGGCAGTGGAACAATGTTTTTGTAAACGGCTGATTTATTTGTTAAATCAGTCTTTATTTTAGTGAGGGCTAGTTATTATTATGGATAAAGGTCAGATATTTGCCGAGGACGGCGAATATATAGCAAATACTTACGCGCGCTTCAAGGTAGCGTTTAAAGAAGGTAAGGGCGCAAAGCTTTACGATTACGATGGAAAGGAATATATCGATTGCGCCACGGGTATAGGTGTAAATATTTTCGGTATAAATGACGAAGAGTGGAAGAACGCCGTAAAAGCGCAGATTGACAGTATACAGCACGTGTGCAATCTCTATTATTCGCAGCCGCAGACCGAGCTTGCCAAGGCGCTGTGCAAAAAGACCGGTGCAAAGAAAGTATTTTTCGGAAACAGCGGTGCGGAAGCAAACGAGTGCGCAATAAAAGCTGCGCGCAAGTACGGTAACGAGCGGTACGGCAGGAATGAAATCATAACCTTAAAGAATTCTTTCCACGGCAGAACGATTGCGACGCTGACGGCTACTGGGCAGGACGGTTTTCATAAACACTTTATGCCGTTTTTGGAAGGCTTTAAATATGCCGAACCCACGATGGACGGCATCTTCGAGTGCTATACCGACAAGACCTGCGCCGTAATGGTTGAAGTTGTTCAGGGAGAGAGCGGTGTGAATGCGCTCGATTTCGGCTTTTTGAAGGAGCTTGAAAAGTTCTGTAAGCAACGCGATATACTTTTGATTTGCGACGAGGTGCAGTGCGGAAACGGAAGAACGGGATATCTGTATGCGTATGAGGCGGCGGGTATTTCGCCCGATATTGTCACTACGGCTAAGGGGCTTGGCGGCGGTTTGCCCATAGGCGCTTGTATGCTTTTCGACAAGTGCGAAAACGTATTCGGTTTCGGCGACCACGGCACTACTTTCGGCGGCAATCCCGTCGTATGCGCCGGTGCGCTTAGCATTATAAACAGGCTTACGCCCGAAATGTTGCTTGAAGTGCAGGGCAAGGGAGCGTATATCAAAACGCACGCCGAACACATAAAAAACGTGACGTCGGTTAGCGGAACGGGGCTTATGATAGGCATTTCCACTACGAAAAACGCAAGAGAAGTTGCGCAGAAGTGTTTGGAAAAGGGCTTAATCGTTTTGACCGCCCATGAAAAGGTCAGACTTTTACCGCCGCTCAACATAACCAAAGAAGAAATAAATACGGCTTTGAAAATATTAAACGAGGTAATTTCGGAATGAGACATTTATTAAAATTGCAGGATTTGACCAGGGAAGAGATATTATCGATTTTAAACCTTGCCGACCAGCTGAAGTTTGAAAGGAACAACGGAATCCAGAAGGATTACTTAAAAGGTAAGAAAATGGGACTGATTTTCCAAAAGGCATCAACCCGTACCAGGGTTTCCTTCGAGGTGGGCATTTACGAACTCGGCGGCTACGGCTTGTTCCTGTCGAGCAACGATTTACAGATAGGCAGAGGCGAGCCCGTGCAGGACACGGCAAGAGTGCTTTCGCGCTATCTTGACGGCATAATGATAAGAACTTTCGAGCAGAAGGAAGTCGAGGACCTTGCAAAGTACGGCTCGATACCCGTGATAAACGGTCTCACCGATTATGCGCATCCCTGTCAGGTGCTTGCCGACCTTATGACGATAAGAGAGTATAAGGGAAGCTTTAAAGGGCTTAAAATGGCTTTCGTCGGTGACGGCAACAATATGGCAAACAGCCTTATGGTTGGTGCTATTAAGACTGGTATGTCGTTTGCCATCGCGTGCCCCAAGGGATACGAGCCTGACGCCGAACTTATGAAGTGGGCAAAGGAAAACGGCGAGTTCACCATAACGACGGACGTTAAGGAAGCGCTTAAAGACGCAGACGTCGTTTATACCGACGTGTGGGCTTCCATGGGACAGGAAGGCGAGAAGAGCAAGAGGGAAAAGGCTTTTGCCGCATACCAGGTCAATAAAGAAAATCTTTCCGTTGCAAAGTCGGACGTTATGTGCCTGCATTGTCTGCCCGCGCACCGCGGCGAGGAGATTACCGAGGAGGTCTTCGAGGAGCACGCAAAAGAGATTTTCGACGAAGCGGAAAACAGGCTGCACGCTCAGAAGGCTGTTATGGTTAAGCTTCTTAAATAACTTGGCAATAAACACTGTTAGATAAAGAAAATAATATTCATAGGGATAAAAAATATATGAAAGACGGCAAAGTATATTTAACGTTACAAAACGGAAAGCAGTTCACGGGTTACAGATTCGGTGCGGACGGCGACGTTGTCGGTGAGCTGGTGTTTACGACTGGCATGACGGGATATCTCGAAACGCTCACAGACCCCAGCTACAACGGACAGATAGTCATTCAGACCTTTCCGCTTGTAGGTAACTACGGAATTACGCCCGATATGCAGAGCAGAAAACCCTGGGTTTCGGCGTATATCGTAAGAGAAAAGTGCGACCAGCCTTCCAATTTCAGGTGCGAAAAGACTCTTGAAAAATATCTTGAAGAAAACGGTATAGTCGGCATTTACGGACTCGATACCAGAGAGCTGACGAGAATAGTCCGAGAGGCGGGCGTAATGAACGCCGCCATCACCAGCAAGCCCGTAAAGGATTATGCGGAAATCAATAAATACAAAATAAAAGGCGCTGTAAAGGAAGCTACCTGTCAGGAGCCTATTTATACGGGCGACCCGAACGGCATAAAAATTGTCGTATGGGATTTCGGCGCAAAGTACAACATTGCAAAGGAGCTTGTAAAGCGCGGCTGCTATTGCATACAGGTGCCTTCGTTCTATACCGCCGAGCAGATTCTTGCGCTCAAACCGCAGGGCTTGATGCTCAGTAACGGCCCCGGAGACCCCGAGGACAATCCTGAAGTTATCGAAAATATGAAAAAACTTGTAGGCAAGCTTCCTATCTTCGGAATCTGCCTCGGTCACCAGCTGCTTGCGCTTGCAATGGGCGGCAAGACCAAGAAGATGAAGTACGGGCACAGGGGAGCAAACCAGCCCGTAAAATGCCTGAATACGGGCAGAGTATACATTTCCAGCCAGAACCACGGTTACGAAGTTATTTCGTCCAGCATTCAGGGCGTTGGTACCGTAAGCTACGTCAACGCTAACGACGGCACCTGCGAGGGCGTAGATTATCCCGACTACAACGCATTCACCGTACAGTTCCATCCCGAGGCAAGGGGAGGTCCCCGCGACGCTTCGTTCCTGTTCGACAGATTTTTAAAGAATATTACGGAGGGGAAGTACAATGCCTAAGAGAGAAGATATAAAAAAGGTTTTGGTTATAGGCTCGGGACCCATAGTAATAGGTCAGGCGGCGGAATTCGACTATGCAGGCGCGCAGGCGTGCCGTGTACTGAAAGACGCGGGTATAAACGTAGTGCTCTGCAACTCCAACCCCGCAACCATAATGACGGATAAGGCGCTTGCGGACGAGATTTATCTCGAACCGCTGACGACCGACACTTTAAAGAGAATTATTATTAAGGAACGCCCAGACAGTCTGCTTGCTTCTCTCGGCGGTCAGACGGGACTTACGCTCGGCTGCCAGCTTGCAAAAGAGGGCTTTCTGGAAAAATACGGCGTTAAGCTTATAGGCGTAAAACTCGATTCAATAGACAGGGCGGAGGACAGAGAGCTCTTCAAAGAGACGATGGAAAAGATACACCAGCCCGTCGTTCCTTCCGATATCGCTTACACGGTAGACGAGTGCGTGCAGGTTGCCGAAAGAATAGGCGGCTATCCCGTAATCGTAAGACCTGCGTACACGCTTGGCGGCGCAGGCGGCGGCGTCGCGTATAACGAGGAGGAGTTAAGACTCATTTCCCACAACGGTCTTTTGCTTTCCCCGATAACTCAGGTGTTGATTGAAAAGTATATCGGCGGCTGGAAAGAGATTGAATTCGAAGTCCTGCGCGACAGTCACGGCAACGTGCTTACCGTCTGCTCGATGGAAAATTTCGACCCCGTCGGCGTGCATACGGGCGATTCGATAGTTATTGCGCCTGCGGTAACCCTTTCGGATAAGGAATACCAGATGCTGCGTACGGCATCGCTCGATATCATTACCGAGCTTGGAATAGAGGGCGGCTGCAACTGTCAGTTTGCGCTCAATCCCGACAGCTTCGAATATGCGGTAATCGAAGTTAATCCCCGTGTTTCGCGTTCGTCCGCACTTGCTTCCAAGGCGACGGGTTATCCTATTGCAAAGGTTGCAACCAAAATTGCGCTCGGCTACACCTTGGACGAAATCAAAAACGACGTTACGGGCAAGACCTACGCTTGTTTCGAGCCTACGATTGACTACGTCGTAATAAAGCTTCCCAAGTGGCCTTTCGATAAATTCTTATATGCAAAGAGAAATCTCGGCACGAGAATGAAGGCTACCGGCGAAGTTATGGCAATAGGCACAAGCTTCGAAATGGCGATAATGAAGGCGGTGCGCGGTGCTGAAATTTCTTTAAGCTCACTCAACCTACCCAAGCTTGCGCCCCTTTCCGACGAGGAAATAGTTTCTAAACTTCACGACTTGACTGACGAAAGGCTGTTCGTCGTGTACGAAGCGATAAAGCGCGGCGTTGCTATTGAAACGATTTACGATATTACTAAAATTGACGAATGGTTCCTCTACAAAATGAAGAACCTTTCGGATTTCGAAAAGTCAATTGCGGGAAAAGCAATTACGCGCGCCCAGTATATGAAGGGTAAAAAACTCGGCTATCCCGATAAGGAGCTGGAGCGTTTAAGCGGCAACAAACTGCCTGCACATGCGCGTTCGACCTTTAAGATGGTTGATACCTGCGGCGCGGAGTTTGCGGCGCAGACGCCCTATTTCTACTCGACCTACGACGAAAACGAGCACGACGAAGCGGCACCCTACGTTGTCAGGAGCAGAGAAAACAAGAAGAAGAGAATTATAGTTATCGGTTCCGGTCCCATAAGAATAGGACAGGGTATCGAGTTTGACTATTCGTCCGTTCATTGCGTATGGGCGTTGAAGAGGCTCGGCTACGAAGTTATAATTATCAACAACAACCCCGAAACGGTATCAACCGACTTCGATACGGCGGACAGACTGTATTTCGAAAGCCTTACGCCCGAAGACGTGCAAAACGTTATCGATATCGAAAAGCCTTACGGCGTAGTAATAACTTTCGGTGGTCAGACGGCAATCAAGCTTTGCGCTTATCTCGACAAAAAGGGTATCCGCATACTCGGAACTCCCGCGGACAGTGTAGACCTTGCCGAGGACAGGGAGAGATTTGACGAGCTTTTGGAGCAGTTCCACATTGCCCGTCCCAAGGGCCTGACGGTTATGACCAAGGAAGAGGCGGTGCGCGCTGCCGAAATACTCGGCTACCCCGTGCTTTTGCGTCCTTCTTACGTAATCGGCGGTCAAAATATGACCATTGCGTTTACTCAGAACGACATCGAAAGATATATGGACGTCATTCTGGCGCAGAAAATCGAAAACCCCGTACTTTGCGACAAGTACCTTATGGGTACCGAGCTCGAAGTTGACGCAATCTCCGACGGCGTTGACGTACTTATTCCCGGCATCATGCAGCATATAGAGAGGGCGGGCGTACACAGCGGCGACTCCATTGCGGTTTATCCTCCTTATAATCTCAGCGACGCTATGCTCAAAAAGATTGTGGACGTATCTACCGACCTTGCAATTTCGTTGAAAACCAAGGGTTTGATAAATATTCAGTACCTCATTTACCACAACGAATTGTACGTAATCGAGGTAAATCCCAGAGCGTCGAGAACGGTTCCCTATATTTCCAAAGTTACGGGCGTGCCCATGGTCGACCTTGCAACAAAAATAATGGTCGGCGCAAAGCTTAAAAAATTGGGCTACGGCACGGGGCTCTATAAGAATTCGCCCTACGTTGCGGTTAAGGTTCCCGTGTTCTCGTTCGAGAAGCTGAACGACGTTAACTCCCAGCTCGGTCCCGAAATGAAGTCTACGGGTGAAGTTCTCGGCATAGGTAAGACTATTGAGGAGGCGCTTTTCAAAGGGCTCGTTTCCGCAGGCTTCAATATGAAGCATCCCACAAAGAAACGCCCGTCGGGTATTTACTTCACTATAAACGACCAGGACAAACTCGAAATAATAAATATCGTTAAAAAGTTTGCGGACCTCGGGTTGACGCTCTATGCAACCGCAGGCACGGCAAACGTAATCAGGAGTTTGGGACTTGACTGCACGGACGTTGCGCGCTTGTCCACAAACGACGAGATATTCAAGCTGATGGACGAGGGCAAGATTGACTATATCGTTTATACGGGTAAGACGGACATAGAGTCTATAACCAACTACATGTCGCTTCACCATCACGCTATCTTGCTCGGAATTACCGTTCTGACTTCGCTTGATACGACTAACGCGCTTGCCGACGTTATTGCGGGCAGATATAACCAGTTCAATACCGAGCTTATCGATATCAATAAACTGAGAACCGAAAAGCTCAAACTCGACTTCTGCAAAATGCAGAGCTGCGGTAACGATTATATAATCTTCAACAACATGGACGGCGCAATCACTTGCCCCGAATCGCTTGCAATTAACTTCTGCGACAGGCATTATGCAATCGGCGCTGACGGCATAGTTATGATTGAAAAGTCCGAAAAAGCAGATGCGAAGGTTCGTGTATTCAACAGTGACGGTAGCGACGGCGGACTTGCGGCAAACCCCATCAGGTGCGTTGCGAAGTATCTTTTCGATAACCGTATCGTCAATTCCGACAGCATCAGTATCGAAAGTTACGGCAAAATCAGAAAACTTTCGGTTAACAGCTTCAACGGCGTGGCAAGCTCGGTTGCAATAAATCTGGGCAAGCCTGCGTTCGAAGGTAAGCGTATTCCCTGCACGCTTGAAGGTGAAATTATAAACAGAGAAGTTGCTTTTGACGGCAAGACTTACAACGTGACCTGCGTAAATGTCGGCAATCCCCACTGTGTGATTTTTGCTGACAGAGTGGAAGATATCGATTTGGACGCCCTCGGTCAGTCGCTCAGCTATTCGGGCTTATTCCCCGACGGCGTATATCTCGAATGCGTGCGTGTCGTAAACAACATTACGCTCAAAATGCGCGTATGGGAAAAGACGAACGGCGAAACCTGGGCGTGCGGCACAGCGGCTGCGGCTGCTGCAACCGCGGCAATTATAAACGGAAATTGCTCCAAGGGTGAAACCATAACCGTTAAATTGAAGGGCGGCGACCTTTCCGTCAAACTGGACGAAAACGGTGACGTGGAACTCGACGGTTTCGTAAAACAGGCGTTTAAAGGAATTATCGAAATTTAATGATTTACCTTGATAATGCGGCTACTACAAAGCCCGATTCGGAGTGTTTGAAGGTTGCCGGACAATATCTTACCGATAAGTTTTATAATCCTTCCGCATTATATGCGGAAGGTTATAATTTGCACCGTGAAATAACAAAAATACGTTCCAATATTCTCAATCTTATTGCAAACGACCGTGATTTTCAGTTAATTTTTACTTCGTGCGGCACTGAAGCAGATAACCAGGCGGTATTTTGCGGAGGTAAACGCGGAAATGCTGTTACGACTTACGGTGAACATTCCGCCGTGTTTTCTGCAGTAAACGAACTTAAAGAGCGCGGCTTGGAAGTGAGATTTGCCGCACTGAATAACGACGGAAGTGTCAACGTGAACAGTCTGTTAAGTTTGGTAGACGCTAATACGTCGCTTGTTTCGGTTATTCACGTCAATAACGAAACGGGCGCCGTCAACGACATCAACACCATTGCAAAAGAAGTTAAGATGAAAAATGCAAGGACGGTTTTTCATTCGGACGGAGTGCAGGCTTTCGGTAAAATTACTTTCAAATTGGGACAGAATATAGATTTATATAGTATTTCTGCCCATAAAATAGGCGGATTAAAGGGCACCGGCGCATTAATAAAGCGCAAGAATTTAGTTATTAAACCCTATATTTACGGCGGAGGACAGGAAAGCGGCTTGCGCAGCGGAACTGAAAACGTTTTCGGTATTAAAATGCTTGAGCTGGCGGCGGTAAAGCGGTACGGCGCGTTGAATGAAAATTTTAACAGTGTCCGGCAGCTTAAAGAAAAATTTATGCAAAGTTTGGATTCAGATTTGTTTACCGTAATTTCGCCCGAAAGCGGTTCACCTTATATTCTCACGGTTGTTGCAAAAGGCGTACGCGGTGAAATTATTTTGCACGAGGTAAATGATAAAGGACTGATAATCGGCACGGGGTCGGCGTGTTCGTCTAACGACAAAAAGCGGTATTCGCGCGTAATTTTATCATGCGGAATCGACGAGGCAAGCGCGGACGGCATATTAAGGTTGAGTTTAAGTCCCGAAACAACGCTTGAAGAAGTTAAAAAGGCGGCGGAAATTCTTAACACTACCGTAAGGCATAGAAGGCAAATAATGGAGTAAAATGGATAAAGTTATTATAGTCAGATACTGCGAAATTCATTTAAAGGGCAACAATCGCGGCTTCTTTGAAAGAATCTTTGCGGAAAATATGGAAAAAGCGCTAAAAGGCGTTAAGCACGAAATAAGAAAGCAAAGCGGACGATACGTAATTGAAGGCTTTACCGAGTGCGATACCGAGGATATTGTAAGTCGGTTGAAAAAAGTATTCGGTGTGCACACTTTAAGTATTGCGCTTAAGGTTAATACTTCACTTGACCAGATATTTGAAGCTGTAAAAACCGTTGCTCCTAAATCGGGCACTTTTAAAATTGATACGCATAGAGCGGATAAAACTTTTCCGCACAATTCTATGCAGATAAATGCCGAAATAGGTGGCAGATTGCTTGATTTTAACAGTAATTTACGCGTAGACGTGCATAATCCGCAGGCGCTTATTGGTATTGATTTGCGTGAAAACGGTACGTCTCTTGTCTTTTCCGATTTGGTTGACGGCGTTGGCGGTATGCCCGTAGGCACCGCGGGCAAAGGCATGCTGCTTATTTCCGGAGGAATAGACAGTCCAGTAGCCGGGTATATGATGGCTAAACGCGGCATGAAAATTGATTGCATACATTTTCACAGCTATCCGTATACCAATATGCAGGCCAGGGAAAAGGTTGAGGAGCTCGCCGGTGTCCTTGCCGAATATTCCTGCGGAACCACGTTAAACGTAGTTAAAGTCACGCACATTCAGGAAGAAATTCATAAAAAGTGCAACGGTGACTATATGGTTACGCTTTTGCGCCGCTTTATGATGAGAATTGCCGAAAGGCTTGCCAAAAAGTGCGGGGCGCAATGCATAATTACGGGGGAAAGTCTTGGGCAGGTTGCAAGTCAGACGATAGAAGGAATGACGTCATCGGGTAGCGTAGTGCAGAATTTACCTATTTTGCGACCTTTATGCGGATTTGATAAAAACGAAATCATAGAGAGAAGTAGAGCTATGGGAGCTTTTGAAATTTCAATCAGACCCTATGAAGATTGCTGTACGGTATTTCTTCCCAGGCATCCAGTAATTCATCCCAAACCTTCAGACGTTCTGGCGGAGGAGGCAAAGCTGGATATCGAGGCGCTTATTGAGGAAGCGATTTCGACTTTAGAAGTAGTAAAGCTGTAATAAAAGGCTCTGTATCTTGCAGAGCCTTTTATACTTATTTGTTATACCAGTCCTTGTAAGCTATGTCGGGTA
Source organism: uncultured Clostridia bacterium (assembly GCA_947177825.1). Lineage (GTDB taxonomy): Bacteria > Bacillota > Clostridia > Christensenellales > Borkfalkiaceae > Coproplasma. The sequence goes on along the minus strand of CAMWWA010000017.1, from coordinate 550 downwards.
TTTTATCCTGTGATTTTTCCGCTCTGACAATTACCCTCGGCAAAGTGATTTCATCGCCGGTAAATTTCTTTCCATTGCTCACGAAGTAGGGAGTGACTGAATAAATATATTCTCCGTTATCCGGTTGGTCAGTTATATTTTCTTTCCATTGTCCGTCATAAATTACGTCGGTTTTGTTTTCATTATGTCGTTTAACAATGTATGAGTAGTACCTTGTCTGACATAATGATATGGTAATTTGGTTATTATTTACTAAAATGCTGGGTTTTTTAATGGCCGGAGTGGTAAATCTAGTAGTTTGCTCGTATTTGTCGTTTCCTTGTAAACATTTTACGGTAAGTCTATTTAGTTGGGGAGAGTTTACGTCGCTCAATAAAATTTTGTCATTTTTTTCGTATTCTTCGCGGTCGATTTCAATATTTACCGTACCCGTAGATTTATCCAGCGGAGTGCATGACTGATTAGAATAAATTTCAGAAAGCAGTTGGCTTGTTATATTGCAGCAATCTTTTCCACCTGTAATTTGCAGTTTTTTATTGTCCTTATTACC
>CAMWWA010000016.1 GCA_947177825.1 uncultured Clostridia bacterium | reverse complement strand
CTTATAAGCTGTATTTCGATATAAAAGACGAGTGCGGCGCGGTATGGAAAGCTGACCCGGCAACCCCGAATGCAAATAAAGAAGACCAATCCACAAAGACCGCAAGTTTTACAATTACTTCTAAAAAGCTTACCGCGCCGAGCGGAACGGTTGAAGCCGTCTATACGGGCAGCGAGCTTACGGTAAACAATGCAAAAACCGTGCCCGCGTGGTACGATAATCTTATATATACAGACCCCACGATATTGACGGTTACGCCCGCCAAAGTGACCGACGCAAACGAAAGCGGTTACACGGTTACGGTAAAGATAGTTTCGGGCGGACACGTATGGTCGGACAACAGTACAAGCGACAAAACTTTTACCTTTAAGGTAAATAAAAAGGCGCTTGAAGTCGAGTTCGAATTGAAAAACGGTTTACAGGTTGCAAAGTTTAAGGATGCAAGCCAGATTGCCTCTCGCGACAGCGGAGATAAATATCCCAAGCTCGTTACAAAATATTACGAGGCAAGCGGCAGCCCCAATAACCTTGTGGACGCGCCCACGAGTCTGGGCGACTGGGTTGCGGTTGCAAAATTGGAAAACGAGACAACTTGCAACTACAGCGTCAGCGGAACCAAATCGTTCACCTCTACGAAAACACAGGTTGCTTATCCCAAGCTTAGCGCAAGCAGCAGCGCGAGCGAGGAGTACAGCGGCGAAGAGCACGAGTTCACGTATACGGGTTTCGACAGCACTACTATGAACGCGCCCGACGTGCCTACCGGTGCAACGAGCTTTGACGGAAGCACGTTAAAGGCGAAGAACGTCGGCAAGTATAAGCCCGTGTTCACGCTTAAAGATACCGACCTTTACGAGTGGTCGGGCACTGCGCCGGGCGAGGTTGAAATTACCGCTAAGCCCATAATAATCGAGTCGGACGGAGACAATAAATCCGATTGGGAAAAGGGAACGGCGACCACGCTGAAATTTAACATACCCACGGAGCTTTGCGATGGCGACACGACGGTTAATCTCGTTGCTACTTACACGCTTAACCACGGAGAGGAGCAGAACGGCAGTATTACGGTCAACGGCACAACGGGCACCGTTACGATAGGCAAGGGCTTTGCAAAGGGCGACTACGTGCTGACTGTAAAAACCGCTGAGGGGGAAAATTACTCGGGCAGCGTCACTTACAGCTTCAGTGTTACGGCAAAGGGGCTCAGCCTCGGCAGCAACGACATTAAGTGGACTATTGACGGAAAAACGTACGTTACGGACGATTACGAAGACGGTAAAGCCGTTTTCGAGATGGAATACACGGGTACCCCGCTGACTTTGCAGAACGTCAAGGTCAATTTCGGCAGCGCTTCGGACGCGCCCTATCTCGAACAGGACGGTGATTTGACGGGTTCGTTTATTAACGCCAAAGACGTAGGTACTTATACCGCGACCTTTGCAATCAAGCCCAAGAGCAGCGAAGAAACCTGCTCGGACGGACCTTTCACTCTCACGATTAAAATCGTGCCCAAAAAGCTTGATTTTTCAAATCCCGAATGGGAGTACACCGACGATAACGGCGTAACCTGGAAAAAGCTTTCGGTGGGCAATAAGCCTTCGTATACTGGCGACCCGATTTCGATACGCATTTCGCCTTCGTATATGAAGAGCTTAGGGCTTGAAGAGGGGGATTACCAAGCTTCTTACAACCCCTTGAACGACCCCACCGAACAGGGACAGAAGACGACCAACGTCGGGCTGACCATTAAAAGCGATAACTACACGACGACGGATAAGACGGGGTACGTAATGATACCCTGCAAGTGGGAAATAGCCGCAAAGGCTTTGCCCTACACATGGAGCGACACGCAGAACGTGGAAGTCGGCGATAACGCGTTCGAATTCCCCGCAATCGTGTTTGACGACAAAAAGGATTATTCGCAGTACTACGACTATATTTACACCGTGGACGGCACGGACTACACGCTTGACGGCATTAAAGCTTACATAGCGGAAAACTGGTCCGAAACCAATTCGGTAAGCGGCACGGTGCGCGTGCAGATGAAGGACGGCGTTACCGAGGTCAATATAGTTACGAGCAGCCGCCCGTTCAGTACGGGTACGCCCAAGACCGCGCTTACCGTCGGCGTGACGGGAAGTGGCGCGGAGTACGGCAAGGTTGATTTTGCGGTAAGCGTTGTAAGAGGCACGGCGGACGAGAGCAGGCGCACGGAAGTTACCATTTCGAGCGATACGCTTGAAAGCGCGCAGACCTTTGACGGCGACGACACCGAACTTGTCAAGTTTATGAACAAGCTCGGCGCGGGTAAATATACGATAACCGTAAGCCTTAAAGCGGTCAACGAAGATTTTTACGTTCTTTCGCAAAAAGAGTTCGAGTTTGAAATTTTCAAGTGCAACGTGCTTTTGCCCACCGTTCGCGAGATAGTATTCACGGGCGAAACGATTTATCTTGCCGATTATCTGGACGGTTTCGATTCGTCTATAATGAAGCTTATAGGCGCGGCGGAAGGCGAGAACGGAATAGTTTCGGGACGTGATTACAGAAAGAGCGGTTACTTTACGACCATTGCGCTTATAGACGGCGCGAATTATCAGTTCGTTAAGGCGGCGGAAGAGGGTGGCGCGGAAGCGCTTAAGGCTAAGGTCACGTTCGCAATTGCGTTTGCCGACGGCGAGGAAGTTATAGGCAGCGAGTATGAATATAACTGGATGATTAACCGTTTCCGCATTACCGACGATATGTGGGATAAGAGCGGCGAGAACGGCGCAATACTTAAACTGCCTTCTCAGTTTGCGGCAATGGCTGCGGACGAGAACCTGTTGAAGATAAGCTACGCCTATTACGAGGAGCAGAACGGCGCGGCTCTGGAAACGATTGATTTTAAGGGCAAGGGCGGCAATTCGTATTGGGTGAACGCGACTTTGACGGGCGAGGAAGCAAACAACTTCGAGTTTGAAAACGGCTTCCAGATTTCGGACAAAACCGTTTACACCGTGCCCCAGAGCAAGACCGAAGCGTTCTTTAACGGCGCGAAGAAATTCGTGCAGGGCAACCTGACGCTTGTAATCTGCTGCGCGGCAGGATTGTTGCTGCTGATACTGCTTATTATAATTATTGCGTGCGCGGCAAAGAGCAGAAAGAAGAAGCGCGAGCGCGAGGAGCTTGCAGAACAGCGCAGGCTTGAAAAGGAAGAGCGCGAGAGGGAAGAGCGCAAGCTTGAACGCGAGGAGAGAATGGCAAGGCTTAGCCAGGCGCAGGCGGCTCCCGCACCTCAGTATATTCCCCAGCCGATGCCTCAATATGCACCTCAACCCCAGTATATGCCGCAGGGAATGCCCCAAAGCGCGCAGCCTTCCGCTATGGGCGGTTCAATGGGCGGCGGCTCGATAACCGAAGCAATGTTTATGCAGATGCAGGCGGAATTCGCGGCAATGAAGGCGGAACAGGCGGCTAAGGAGCTTGCCGAAATCAAAGCCGAGCAAGCCGCAATCAAGGCGGAGCAGAACGCTATGCGCAACGACTTCGTGCTTGAAAAGTCGGGCGGCAAGGCGCAGACGGCAGGCATAAGCGTGGACGCCATGACCGAGATTATGACTATGGCGCTTAAAAACGTGCTTGCTTCGGCTACGCAGCAGGTCGTTGCGGCGCAACCTCCGCAGCCCGCTCAACTGACGGACGGCGGCGCGCCTACTGCAACGGCAAACTCACCTTCTCAGATTCCGCCCGACGCGGTTATGACTACGGTGACGACCACTAAGATTGACACGACCAAGAAGCCCGTGCAGCCCGCGGACAGAGCGGCGGCGCAGGCGGCTCCGGTAAGGACGGTGGTGCGCAACTACGTGGCGCCTATGCCCGTGGACGACGGAAGGGTGTTTGACGTGGGCGGCTTCTATAAGCCCGCGGACCCCGTGACCGACGATATGAGCTTCGGTGAAGAAGAAAAGAAGGATTGATAAATCAGCCCCGCGGCGTTTGCGCCGCGGGGCTTTTTCCTTATTGACTTTGGCGGCGCGTTTTACTATAATGGTGCTATGTTCGAAAAAGTTAAATTCAACGGAACCTTCAGGAACTATCAGCAGAGGGTTCTGGACAATTCAACCGAATATTTAAACGACGGAAAAATTCATATCGTCGCCGCGCCCGGCAGCGGAAAGACCGTTCTGGGGCTGGAGCTTATAGTGAGGCTGAAGGAGCCGTGCCTCATTCTTTCGCCCACGACGACCATTCGCAACCAGTGGGGCGACAGATTTGCCGAGCACTTTCTGAACGGCAAGAACGTTGACGAATATATTTCCTACGACCTTAAATCGCCCAAGCCCGTGACCTGCGTGACCTATCAGGCGCTGCACGCCGCGGTTAAAAGGCTGAAGGATAATGAGGACGGCGAGGACTATTCCTCATTCGACTTTTTTGCCGAGATGGAGAGGCACGGCGTTAAGACCGTGTGCCTGGACGAGGCGCACCACCTGCAAAACGAGTGGCAGAAGGCGCTTACCAACGTGTTGACGCAACTTAAAGGGCGCGTGAAGACAATCGCGCTGACGGCGACTCCGCCGTACGACGCGGCGCCCAACGAATGGGAGCGGTATCTGGACGTGTGCGGCGAGATTGACGAGGAAATTTCGGTGCCCGAGCTGGTGCGCGAAAACTCGCTTTGTCCGCACCAGGATTATATTTATTTTACCTATCCGACACCGCAGGACGCGGCGGTTTTCGAAGACTACAGAAAGCGCGCGGCGGAGGCTTTGGAAGAGCTGTACTCCTCGCCGTGGGTGCGGCTTGCCGCCGACAAGCTTGCGGAGCTCAGAGAGGATTACGACTTTTTGTATGCCAATGCAGAGGACGTTATATGTCTGCTCGTTTTGATAAAAGACGCGGGGCTGGTGCCCGACAAGAAGATTGCGCGCGTTCTTGGCGTTTCCAAAAACTTTCCGCGCGCAACCCTCGCACGGCTGAACAGCGCGGTAAACTTTTTGATAAAGGGCGGACTGCTGACAGAGGAGGAGAGCGGGGAGTGCTTTGCCGTATTCAAAAGGCGCGGCGTGTGCGACCGCGGCGAGGTCTGCCTGGGGCTGAACGAAAAGCTGAAAAGGCGGCTGATAGCCTCTACGGGTAAGCTTGCCGGCATTGCGGATATCGTTAAAAGCGAGGTTGAGAACAGGCGCGAAAACCTTAGAATGCTCATCCTGACCGACTATATAAAAAGCGACGAGCTCGCGCTGATAGGCTCGGAAGAAACGCCCGACGCGGTAAGCGTTGTAAGCGTGTTCGAAACGGTTAGGCGGACGGGCGCTACGGTTGCGGCGCTGTCCGGCGGGCTGGTTATATTGCCCGACTACTGCAGGGAGCAGTTGGATAAATCGGGTGCGGATTATTCCTCGTCGCCTCTCGGCGAGACGGGATATTCCAAATTCAATTTCCGTGCGGGCAACAGGGAAAAGGTGCGGCTTGTCGGCGAGCTGTTCGAAAACAATTGCTTTACGGTAATGGTCGGCACCAAGTCGCTTTTGGGCGAGGGATGGGACGCGCCGTGCGTCAACTCGCTCATTCTTGCAAGCTTCGTGGGCAGCTTTATGCTGTCCAACCAGATGCGCGGCAGGGCTATCCGCACGGACAGGGCGCATGCCGACAAGACGGCTAATATATGGCACCTGGTTACGGTGGAGCGCCCCAAGCTTTACGAGGACGGCTTACTGAATAAAATAACGCCCGATAACGCGGCGGAATTAAATTCCTGCGATTACGAAACGGTTAAGCGGCGCTTCGATTGCTTCGTCGCGCCCAACTACGAAACGGGCGCTATCGAGAGCGGAATCTCGCGCGTAACCGTAATCAAGCCGCCTTATACCAAAGAGGGCGTAGAGAGCATAAACGGCGAAACGCTTAAGCTTTCCGCACGGAACGATTTAAGCCGCGTGTGGAAAACTGCCGTGGGTAAATCGGAGTATTTCAACGAGGTCAGCAGCGTGCCAAAGGCGGGGAAAGTGCCGCCGTTCCTGTTCGCCAACGTATATACCGCGGCGCTTCTTATTTCCATAGCTGCGTGTTTAATCGCGTTGTTTATTGCGTGCACGTGGCGTAATATTATTGCCGACGATTTTTTGCGCACCACCGTTGCGGCGCTCGCCTTTATAGCGTGCCTTATCGTGCTGGTGGTTTTATGCATGTTGGTAGTCAACAAAATTTTAAAGCATATCAGTCCGCAAAAATCAATCCACACGCTATGCGACTGCGTTCTGCTTGCAATGAAGGACGCGCAGCTTATAAATAAAGACGCCAAGCTGAACGTTGACGGCACGAGGTCGGGCACGTTGATTAGAGTCGAGCTGACCAACGCTTCGGTACACGACAAGCACGTTTTCCACAACGCGGTCAAGCAGATGCTGTCGCCCATTGACAGTCCCAGATACCTGCTTATTCCGCGCGGAAGGTTGGGCGGATACCGCTATAAATGCGCGCTTGCCTGCCCCGACGTTCTGGGCACGAAAAAGGAGTACGCCGAGCTGCTTGCGCGCAGGCTTGGCCGCTCGGTAGGCAAAATGGATATGGTATATACGCGCACCAAGGAAGGGCGCAAGCTGATAATCAAGTGCCGCAACCGCTCGTATATAACCTTGAACGACGATGCTATAACTTACGGTTTCAGGTGAAATAAATAATTAAAAATGCATTGTTAAAAGCGGTAGTATGTGGTATACTTAAACCGTAAAATTTTTCAGACGGGTAAAGAAAATGAAAATTTGCGTTGTCGGGCTGGGACTTATAGGCGGCTCCATATGTATGGCGTTGAAGCGCGCGGGCTATAAAGTAGACGGGTACAACCGTTCGCAAGCCCCCGTGCGGTTTGCGCTGGAACACGGTATTATAGACGGAGCGGCGGAGGACTTCGGGGTGTACGACGTTACGTTCGTAGCACTGCCGCCCAAGCCTGCGCTTGACTTTATTTTGAACACGCGCTTTAAAAGCGGCGCGGTGGTTGCAGATATCTGCGGAGTCAAAAAGTATATCGAGGACGGTGTTTACGCCGCAAAGCCCGATATAAAATACGTAGGCACTCACCCCATGGCGGGCAAGGAGGTTTCGGGTGTGGAAAACGCCTGCGCAGACCTTTTCGACAACGCGAGTATGGTGGTTACGCGCGGCATATATACCGACGAAAGCGCGTTATCGCTTATTAAATCGCTGACAAAGGATATGGGCTTCAAGCGCATAGTCGAGTGCTCGGCGGACGTTCACGACAGGAAGATAGCGTATACCTCGCAGCTGGCTCACGTCGTTTCCAACTGCTACGTCAACGACAAAGAAATTGACGGCTGCCTCGGGTTTACGGGCGGCAGCTTTCAGGATATGACGCGCATTGCAGGCGTGGACGAAAACGTGTGGGCGGAGCTGTATTTGAATAATGCGGACAACCTGCTGACGACTGTAAAAAATCTGCACGCGTCCTTAGGCAAATTTATTGCGGCTCTGGAAAGTGCGAAGGCAAGCGGTGATTCGTCAGTGGTCAGGGATAATCTGAGTATAGGCGCGCAGGCTTACCGCAACGGCAAGGCGAACAATTTTACTGGCGACGGCATAAGCGTGACAGAGTTGAAGTGAGGGCAAAATGAAATACTCGCTTGAAATTATTCAGTCGTCGGGCGGAGAACAGAGCGTGGTTGCGGTGGACGCGGAAGGCGTTTTCGAAGGCGGCGTATTGAGTTTGGAATACTCTTTCGACGGCGCGAAGTATGCGCTTGAAATTTCGGAACATGCTATGCGGCAAACCCGTACGGGAAATATAAATCTGCAAATGTCGTTCGTTCAGGGCGAAAGGACGGGGTGCTTAATTTCAGACGGACAAAACGGCGGCTCGTTTACTGTTTTTACCGAAGAATATGCAGCCCGTTTCGACGGTAGTGACTGTACGGCGGAATGTGCGTTTTCGGACGGCGAGGGCGGCGAGAGCACGCGCATAAGCGTGACGGCACGATGCCCGGAGTGAGTTGTAATTCACTTGACAATTTTATAAAGTTAGGATATATTTAAAAAGGTAAGTCTTACAAAGTTTTTAAAGCGTTTTAAACGCAGTTTAAATTTTTTTCGTTCAATATTCACAATTCGCAGTCTAAATAATATGAAAGGTGCATAAATGAAAATCAGATATCTGGGACATTCTAGTTTCCTTTTAACCGAAAGCACGGGCACGGCAATAGTATGCGACCCGTACGGCGACGCGGTCGGCTTTGCCATGCCTGCGGTCAGTGCGGACGCGGTTACCGTTTCCCATCACCATTTCGACCATGACAACGTCAAGGCGGTCGGCGGCAATCCCGTCATACTCGACAGGGAGCAGGGGTACGAGCTGCCCGGTGTCGTCATTAACGCCGTTAAGAGCTTCCACGACGACAGACAGGGTGCGCTGCGCGGAGAAAACGTCATATTCAAATTCCGTATGGACGGACTGGACGTCTGCCACCTGGGCGATTTGGGCGAGGAGTGCTCCCCCGGGCTTATCGAAGCCATTCTGCCCGTCAACGTCCTTTTGATTCCCGTCGGCGGAAACTACACCATAGACGCGGCAATGGCAAAGGAATACGTAGACAGAATTATGCCCGACGTCGTAATACCCATGCACTACCGCGTTAAGGGGTGCGAGGTGGATATCGGCAAGGTGGACGAATTTATTTCTCTGTTCGACGGCGGGAGCGTGGAGTGCGAAGAGGTTGAAGGCGATATCGAGCTGACGCGCGACGACGCGGACGGCGAAAATACCAGAATTATAGTAATGAACAGGAGCGTGCGCTGATGGATGCGGCTGAAAGCATTAAAATCAAACTCGACGGCAAAGGTATTCATTCGCTGAGGCAAATCGGCAGAGTGATAGGCGTAAGTTTTCCCACCAAAAAGAAGAAGTCGGAGCTTATCGACGATATTATAGCTATTGCCAAGAACGAGGTTGAGCCCTGCCCCCGTTCCACGCGCGGCGCGCCTCCCAAGTCCGAAGATTACGACGCGGATATAGTGGAGGAAATAAACGGGTGCCGCCAGCTGTACGCGCGCACCGCCGCCGAGAGCGTGACTGAGAGCGCGTCCTATAAGCCGTTCGTCGCCTCCGACGAGGAAGAGGAGCTGACCTATTCTGGCGTGCTGGAATTTACCGATAAATTCTGGTTCGTCCGCACCAACAATATGCAGATAACTTCGGCAAACGACGTGTTTATGCATCTGTCGTTCGTCAACAGATTCCGCCTGCGCTCGGGCGATAAAATAGTGTGCAAGGCTAAGCGGCGCAAAGCGGGCGAGTGCCCCGGCGCGACCTATATTATAAGCGTAAACGGCAGGTCGCCGGAGCTTCCCAGGGGTGCGTCCTTCGAAAGTCTTACGCCCTGCTATCCCGACAAGAGAATTAAGCTGGAGCGCGACGGCTGCACGCTTACCGACAGGGTTATAGATATGTTTTCGCCGCTCGGGTTCGGGCAGAGGGCGCTTATCGTTTCGCCGCCCAAGGCAGGCAAGACGACTATGCTTACCGACGTTGCGCGTTCGATAAGACACAACTATCCCGAGGCGCTGGTCATCGTGCTTTTAATCGACGAAAGACCGGAAGAGGTCACGGATATCAGCCGTTCGGTCGAGGGCGCGGAGGTCATATATTCGACCTTCGACAAGGGCGACAACCACCACACGCACATAGCTTCGCTCACCTTAGAGTACGCAAAGAGACAGGTGGAAGCAGGCAGGGACGTCGTCGTTTTACTGGACAGTATTACGCGTTTATCGCGTGCGCACAACGCCTTGAGTAATTCGGGCAGAACGCTTTCGGGCGGTCTGGACCCTCAGGCACTGGTCGAGCCCAAGCGCTTTTTCGGCGCGGCGCGCAATATCGAAAACGGCGGCTCGCTTACCATAATCGCAACCGCGCTGGTCGATACGGGCAGCAAGCTGGACGACATTATTTACGAAGAATTCAAGTCGACGGGCAATATGGAAATCGTGCTTTCGCGTTCGCTTGCCGAGCGCAGAATTTTCCCCGCGATAGACATACGCGCTTCGGGCGCAAGAAAGGAAGAGCTTCTTTTGGACGAAAACGAGCTTGCGGCGGCGGCAATGATTCGCGGTCTGCTTGCAAAAAATCTCAGCGAGGAAGAGCTTTACTCGACAATGAAAAAAGCCGGCGGCAACAGCGAATTTGCGGTTAAGTCGCAGGCATTCTTTAAGGCATACAATGGCAGATAACAGCATTTTTATAGACAAAGTAAAAATAACCATAAAGTCGGGCGACGGCGGCGACGGAATGAATTCATTCAAAGCCTACAAGGGCAAGCCTGCCTGCGGTCCCGACGGCGGCGACGGCGGTAAGGGCGGCGATATCTATATATTTGCCGACCGGTCTTTGAACACGCTGCTTCCCTTCCGCTACAAGACCAAATACGTTGCGGGCAACGGCGAGCGCGGCGGCACCAATCTCTGCACGGGCAGGGGCGGCGAGGACGTCGTTATCCGCGTGCCCGTCGGCACCGTTATAAGGGATTTAGAGAGCGGCTCGGTAATCGCCGATATGTTCACAGCCGGCGAAAAGAAAATGATTTGCGAGGGCGGCAGAGGCGGCAAGGGCAACGTGCGCTTTACTACGGCAAGGCGGCACGCGCCCAACTTTGCGCAGAAGGGCGAAAAGACCGAACTGCACGAACTCGTGCTGGAGCTTAAAGTAATTGCGGACGTGGGGCTTATCGGTTTCCCCAACGTCGGCAAGTCCACGCTGCTTTCCAAAATTTCGGCGGCGCATCCCAAAATTGCAAACTATCACTTCACCACGCTTTCGCCCAACCTGGGCGTCGTGCGCGTTTACGACGATTCGTTTGTGGCGGCGGATATCCCCGGTTTAATCGAGGGCGCGGCGCAGGGTGCGGGCTTGGGTCACGACTTTTTAAGGCACATAGAAAGGACGCGCATGCTCGTGCACGTCGTCGATATTTCGGGGTGCGAGGACAGAAATCCTTTGGACGATTTCCAAAAGATTAACGCCGAACTCAAAGACTATTCCGAAAAGCTTGCCGCGTTGCCGCAGATTATCGCGCTGAATAAGTGCGACGTTCCCGGCGCGGAGGAAAACGTTAAGGCGTTTAAAAAGAAGTACTCGAAAAAGTATAAAATTTACCCCATAACCGCCGTAAGCGGAGAGGGCACGGAGGAGCTTATAAAAGCCGTGCGCGACGTGCTTGTTACTCTGCCTGCCGCCGAGCCGATTGAGGCGGACGAAAATTTCACTTACAGGAAGAGCGGCAACCTCGGCTTCGAAATCGTTTTGGAGGATGACGGGGCTTACGTCATTTACGGAAGCCTGGTGGACATGCTGTGCAGAAACGTCGCTTTGAACGACACCGACTCTATGGCGTATTTCCAGAAAATTCTGCGCGAGAAGGGCGTTATTGCCGAGCTTAAGCGAATGGGGATAAAAGAGAAAGACACGGTCGTCGTCGGCGACGTTGAGTTTGAATTCATACCCTAAACGCAGGAAAAAATTTTAGAAAGGTTAAGAATAATGTTGACGAGTAAACAGAGAAGTAAATTAAAATCCCTCGCCGCCAATCTGGACCCAGTGGGGCAGGTTGGCAAGGAGGGAATAGGCGAAAATATGCTTAAAAGTTTTTCGGACTGCCTTGAAGCGAGAGAGCTTATCAAGGTGCATATTCTGGAAAATGCGGACGGCGAGCCGCAGCAGATTGGCAGGGAGCTTGCCGCGCGGCTGGGCGCGGAGTGCGTAATAGTAATAGGCAGAAAAGCCGTGCTCTACCGCAGGTCGTCAAAGAAGGACTTCAACCATATTCAGCTCGTCTGACCGAATAAAAGACTGACGGCGGACAGCACCATAAGCAACCCTCCCGACACTATGTAGTATATAGTGACGGAGTGCGAAGTGAAGAAGGAAAAGAACAACAGAGAAAGTCCGCAGAAAAACAGCGAAGGGCACAGCCTGCGGTTGAAACGCTTTTTAATTCTTTTAAAGATGTTGGGCTTTTTTACGTTGCCCAGCGCGTACTTTTCGGGCAGCAGGTTTTTGTCCTTTAACAGGGCGTAAATTTCCGATACGCAGGTCACGCGAATTTCGAAATCTTCGGCAAGCGACAGCGCGGCGGGCGACACCTCGCAGCAGAAAACGCACTTCTTTTTAGTAACGTCGCTCTTGATTATTTCGGCGATATCGTCGGGGGAAACGGGCGAAAGCTTAAAGTTGAAAAAGTAGGCGTTTTCCTCGTCCTGAACGAGGTTATCCCCGATATATGCGCCGTCCAACGCGCTTAAAAACAGTTTTTGAACCTCTTTTGCGCTGCATACGGAAAGGTGGAGGGAAAGCGACTTTTTCTCACTTTCGCCAAGCGATAATATAAGGTGTTTTTTGCGTTTGGAGTACAGAACGAAAAAGGCTACAACCGCGCAGGCAACGGCAACGCCGACCGCGCATATAAGCGCCGTAACCGCGCTCTTCGTGTAAAAGCGGATAAGCGTAAAGCTTAAAATAAACGCGCACAGCGCAAAGAATAAAACGTCCGAAATCAGGGCAAAATTTACTTTCTTCATAGCAAAGTTATTGCCTTTATCAAGGCATAATAAACGTCACGGAAACGATGGAAAAAATTGCGATTTTAGGCGGGGCGTTCAACCCCGTCCACCGCGAACACGTCAACCTTGCGAAGGCGGCGGTGAAGGAGCTAGGGCTCGACAAAATAATAATTATGCCCACGGCGGTCAGCCCCCACAAGAGCGGGAAGCTTGCTGCCGATTTCTGGCGGCGCTACGAAATGTGCCGCCTTGCGTTTTCCTGCGTTCCCGAAGCGGAGGTAAGCAATTTCGAGCTGACGCGCGGCGGCGTTTCCTACACCTACCTCACCTGCAACCACTTTGCACAAATTTATAATAACGCCAAGCGCTATTTTATAATCGGCGCGGACATGCTGGAAAACTTTCCGCACTGGAAAAACCCCGAACAAATCCTTGCAACCTTCACCCTTGCCGCGTGCGCGAGGGAGGACGGAAAGGGCTTTGACGACTGCCGCAGGACTGCTGAAAGGCTGTTTGCTACCAAGGTTGAAACAATACATTACGTGGGCGAAAAAGTCAGCTCGACGGAGATTAGAACGCTTGCCGCCCTGGGCGAAAATTTCGGCGCGTATGTAAATTCGCAAGTTTGTCAATACATTGAACAAAGCGGACTATACGCAATCGACGGCGTTAAAAAAGTAAAGGAAATGCTTAAACCCGAGCGGTGGGAACACACCGTACGCGTTGCGGTAATGTGCGCGAAGAACGCGGCGCGCGCGGGGCTGGACGAGGAGCAGGCAATAACCATGGCGGCTCTGCACGACTGTGCAAAATACCTGCCTGCGGACAGCGAATATTTAAAGGGTTTCACGCCGCCTGCAAACGTGCCCGCGCCCGTGCTTCACCAATATTCGGGGGCGTACGTTGCGGAACATACCTTCGGGGTGACCGATAAAACCATTCTAAACGCAATCGCCTGCCACACAACGGGCAGGGAAAATATGACCGACGCGGACAAGCTTTTGTATCTTTGCGATATGCTGGAAGAGGGCAGGCGTTTCCCCGGCGTGGACGAGCTTAGAAAGCTATTCAAAAAGGATTTGGACGAATGTCTGTACGCGGCGTTAAAGCATCAAATAGACTATCTGAAATCGACGGGCGCCGCCGTGGACGAGCGGACGGAAAAAGCGTATAACTATATTAAGGATAAAAATTATGAGTGAAATGAACAGCAAACAAAAGACCTTGCAGATATGCAAATATTTAAGCGACAAAAAGGCGAGCGGCATAGTATATATAGACGTGGAAAGCAAGACTTCGCTGTGCGATTATTTCGTGATATGCAGCGGCAGGTCGTCCACGCAGGTCAAGTCGCTTGCCGAAAATCTTGAAGAAAAGATGGAAAAAGAGCACGCGCTTGCACCGCGCCGCCGCGAGGGCGTGCGCGAGGGCAGGTGGGCTGTGCTCGATTATCAGGACGTGATAGTTCACGTTTTCAACGACGAGGAGCGCGATTTTTACCACCTCGAAAGATTGTGGGAAGACGGTAAAAACCTAACGCGTTACGAGGATTGATGGCGCGCAAATAACTTACTTTTTAAATTGAATTTCGCGCGGCTGGGAATAGCTTTTCCGCGCGCGTTTCTTTTCAACTATATAATAAACGGGCTCGGACTTTTTTTCGGGTTTGGGCTCGGGAGGAGGGTCCTTTTTGCGCCGCGTGCTCAAAAAGCCGACCACGGCAAGTTTTACGAGGTGAACCAAAGCAAAGCAAACTGCAAAAGTTAAAATGAGATATAAAAAACCTAAAAGTGCCATAACCCTATGGTAAGGCACAGGCAAAGTAAAAAATTGTAAAAATTTATATATAAAGGTGATTTTATGCAGGAAGTAACCGGGCAGACGACATCTACTAACGACGACGAGCAGTACAGGGAATTCAAGCGCATCAAGCGGTTTGAGGAGGCAAAGGCAAGCGTTGCTAAGATAGAGTGCGACTGCCTTTCTTCTTTCACCGACAAAATCATATTAAAGGAAACGTGCAAAACGGCAAACGCGCTGGGCATCGGCGCGGTGGTGGTTTTTCCCTCCTACGTAAAGGCGTGCGTTTCGTACCTTGGCAAGGACCCGCAAACGGCGCTTATTGCCGCAATTTCCTATCCGTTCGGGGAGGAGACGACCGATATTAAGGTGGCGGCGGTTAAGCGTGCCGTAAAGGACGGCGTGGACGAGGTGGAGGTAAGCGCGCCCATGGCGTTTTTGAAGGACGGCAACTGGGCGTACTTTAAAAAGGAGTGCAAAAAGATTAAAAAGTCCGCGCGTATGCGTGCGGTGCGGATTGTGATTAACTGTTCGCTTTTAAACGAAAAGGAAATTTTGAAGGCGAGCGTTACGGCGGCTGACGCGGGCGTTAACTGCCTGCGGTTAAACTTTGCTGACGGCGAGCTTATTTCCAAGGTCAAGACGGCGATTAAGGGCAAGAGCCTTATCAAGGCGGAGCGTGCCGAAAACGCCGCCGCGTTTGCCAACGCCTGCGTGATGGGGGCGGACTCCGTTTCGTGCACTTCGGCGGTAGAGCTGGCAAATTACCTTTTAAAACAGGCTGAAAACAACTGAATAACGCGCCCCGACCACAATATATAG
>CAMWWA010000015.1 GCA_947177825.1 uncultured Clostridia bacterium | reverse complement strand
TGAGCAACGATAATTCTAACAAAAGCTGAATAATTTGTCAAACGATTTAAATAATTTTTTTATGCGGATATAATACAATGATAAGCGGCGGCAATTTCTGCCGCCGCTTTCTTATTATAATAATGTGGTTTATGCGCTTAGCTTATAGTAACATTTACGTCAGTAAAGCTAACGGTAATATTTCTTACAGCATACATGCAAAGATAAACGCTACCCGAATCGCTTGCCGTCAACGATATATTATCATAGGTTTTGGTGACCGTATTGCTACCCTGAATAACCGTTGCGGTAATGTTTGTTCCGCTCTTTACGATTTTCAGCGTATAAGACGTTGCCGCAATCGAAGCCGAGCCGTTCGTTGCAGACCTTGTCTCGTTCTTCATTGAGAATACCGCACCGTTATTTAAAATTCCCGCAGAAACATAGTTGCTCTTTATACTTGCATCATACGTATCGATGTAAATATCGTCACGAAGCATTAAGCCGAAGCTCGATTGCTTATCGGCAGAACCCGCACTGGTTACTGTTGCCGTTACTTGCGCGGTTAAGTCTTTGCTTGCATCTATCGGCATAAATATTGCCGCCATACCTTCGGATCCGCTTGCAAACTTGCCGTTCCCCGAACAGGTCAGTGTAAAGGTGCCGTTGCTACTGGTGATGCCGAAATTCTTTGCCGCAATTTTATCAGCGCCGCCGACGTCGCCGAATACCGTGCCGTACCAGCCCTCATCGGTTACGCCCGTCCAGATTTTGGAAGCGTTTGCGGGGTCGAATGCGGTAGCCGTGGGTTTAACGTAGCTTGCGTTGACTTTGTCGTTAAAATCGTTTTCGTAGGTAGGTGACACCGACGTCGTTTTAACCTGCGCTTTCAAACCGCAATCGGTAGTTTTAATCGCCTGAGAAAACTGATAAGCAACCATTTTTGCTCCAAGCTCGTTCAAATGCGTCGTATCGGCATTGTCGGGAATTTTCGTTGTTCCGTCCGTGTCAAGCTTATACGTTCTGTACGCGTGATACTGCAATGCGCCGTCGCCCTGAGCCGTATATATCTGTTTTGTTATAGCCGTCAAATCGACAAGCGCAACATTCTTCTCCTCGGCAAGATCCCTTATAGCCTGCGCATAATTGCCGCCCTTGTAAGTTACGCCGTTCTGAGTTTTATCATCGGTAATATGTCCGCTAGACGAATTATTATACTTGGTGGCATCGCTGTTCTGTCTTACGATAGGCGTGCACAAGATAGGCGTAGCACCTTTTTCCTCCGCTAACTTTATATAATTTTCATATAAGGTATATTTGAACGAAGAGCCGTTAGTCGTAGTAGAGTCGGTAGTCGTAAGATTAGGGTTCGTATAATATGCCATATCCAATTTCTGGTCGTTATGACCGAAGCCGATAATCAGATAGTCGCCCTCGCTTATCGAAGTTTTGAGCGTTGTATAATTGTCCTCGGACAAAAAGCTCTTGGAACTTCTACCCGAAAGCGCAAGGTTTTTTACTTGACTTTTCTGGACGTTTAAATATTCGTGCAACTGCGTGCCGTATCCGTAGCGTACTACGTAATATGTATTTTTATCCGTATGTTCGCCGCTTTCCTTTATATAATCGCACGCCGTACTGTCGCCGACGACGTAAATTTTATTGCCTGCGGGAAGGGGCGTAGAAGTTTCTGTCGGCGTTTCGGGTGTAGGATTCTCCGGAGTAGGATTTTCGGGCGTCGGGTTCTCAGGAGCAGGCGTTAAAATTCTGGTGTAATTGCAGTCGTTACAAGTGGTGTCCTTATCGTCGTCGTAAACGTGGTCCTTCTTTTCGTCGTGCTCTTCGGGATGGCAGGTCGCTAC
Organism: uncultured Clostridia bacterium; assembly: GCA_947177825.1. Taxonomy (GTDB): domain Bacteria; phylum Bacillota; class Clostridia; order Christensenellales; family Borkfalkiaceae; genus Coproplasma. The sequence continues at coordinate 13,579 of CAMWWA010000015.1, read as the reverse complement.
GTGGTAGTGACCGCTTCCGTCCTCCGCCGCCGTCCACTTATCTTCGTATGCGTGTTTGTGGGCACAGCCTGCAAGCACGCCGCCGACCATAACCAGCGATACAAGCACTGGTAAAGCCTTTTTAATCTTCATAATATCCCCCTTTATTTCTTTCATAATTATTATATTAATATTCTAACAAAAGCAGCGAATTTTGTCAATAGACAAATCAGTTCAAAATTACGTCCTTTAAGCTGTCGTACTTCCGGAGTGCGGCGCGGCGCAGCTCGGTCGTATCGAACGCGCCCGAAAACGCGTCGTCCGAAATAGCCTTTGCCGTAAACACCGCCGAAACGGGAAAGCGCAGATTTTTGAGCTCGGTCAGAATTCTGCCGCTCTGGCGCGTACCCATAAAGTCGCCGCCGCCCCTCAGCTTCAAGTCGAACTCGGCAATGGCAAAGCCGTCCGAATTGTTTTTGAGTACCGCAAGCCTCTCCCTGGCAATATCGGAATCGTTGTCCGAAAGCAGGAAGCAATAGCTCTTCACGCTCCCCCTGCCCACTCTTCCGCGGAGCTGGTGCAGCTGCGAAAGCCCGAATCTGTCGGCATTGTAAATTACCATAACGGTGGCGTCGGGAACGTCCACGCCCACCTCTATAACCGTGGTGGAAACAAGGCAGTCGTACTCCTTGTTTTTGAACGCCGCCATCACCTCGTCCTTCTTCTTGTCGTTCATCTTGCCGTGCAGGAGCCCGAAGCGCACCGTGGGCAGCGCCTTTTGCAAATCCTCCAAAAGCTCGGTGACGGACATAACCGTGCCCTCGTCGTCGCCCTCGATTTTGGGACAGACGAAATAAGCCTGCCTGCCGCGCTTTGTCTCGCCGCCTATCCAGTTGAGCATATCCGCGTATTTGCTCTCTTTTATGATTGAAGTGGATATATCCTGCCTCAAACGCGGTTTTTCCTTTATTGTTGTGACGTCCAGGTCGCCGTAAAAGACGAGCGAAAGCGTTCTGGGAATGGGCGTTGCGCTCATTACGAGGCAGTCGCAGCCATCGCCCTTTTCGGTGAGCGCCGACCTTTGCGCCACGCCGAAACGCTGCTGTTCGTCGCAGACGACGAGCGAAAGATTTTTGAAATAAACGTCCTTTTGCAACACGGCGTGAGTACCGCAGACGGCGTTTACCGTGCCGTCCTTCAAGCCTGCCTTAATCTCACGTTTTTCCGCCGCGGAGGTCGAGCCCGACAGAAAGCGCACGTTATATTCGGGCAGATATTTTTTAAGCTGTTCGGCATTCTGGCGGGCAAGCACCTCGGTAGGCGCAAGCATTGCCGCCTGATATCCCGATTTAAGCGCGGCGTATACCGCGGTCAGCGCAACCGCCGTCTTGCCGCAACCGACGTCGCCCTGCAACAGCCTGTTCATAATTTTGGGCGAGCGCAGGTCGGAAATAATCTCGCCGACCGCGCCCTTCTGTCCGTCGGTAAATTCGAAGGGGAAGCGGCTTAAAAACGCACTGATATTTTGGTCGGTAACGGAGTATTTGTTGAGCCTTGCAATCTCGCCGTCGCCCTTTATAACCTTGAACGCGGAGACGAGCAGAAAGTACTCCTCCACCGCAATTCTCTCGCTTGCCCCGTCAATATCCCCCTGCGAAAGGGGATTATGCAGCTTATTATACGCTTCTTTGAGGGGCGAAAGTCCGTATTTGCGTTGAAGCGGCAGAGGAATTGCGCTGGCTATATTTAAGTTTTTCAGCGCCTGCCTTACCGCCGTGCGGACCGCGCCCTGCGTGAGCGTACCCGACAGCGGATAGACGGGCAGTATGCCCTGAAGATTGCGCACCTTGTCGCACTTTTCGAACGTGGGGTTGACGAGCGACGCGCCCATACCGTACTTGTTCTGCACCCTGCCGTAAAAGAGAAATTCACCCGTCGTAAGCTTGGTTGCAACGTACGGCTGGTTGAACCAGATTGCCTGAAACAGCCCCTCGCCCTGACGGCACAGCGCCTTGACGTAGGGGCGGCGCGCGTAGCGGTTATTTTCGACGTTCAGCACCTCGCACGCGATTAAAATTTTGGAGTTGTGGTAGGCTTCGAAAATGGAGTTGGTGCGCGTCAAATCGAGGAAGTCGCGCGGATACAGCCGCACCAAATCTTCCTGCGAGAACACTCCCATTTTATTGAATTGCTTTTCACGCGCCTCGGACACGTACTTCAAATCCGTCAGTTTCATAACCGTCTAAAAATATAGGGAAGCGTTGGGCTTCCCTTTTGATTTTCTATTCTGATATTTTTACCTCTACCCCTCGGATTAGTTACAAGCAAGACAAGGAGCGGAAGCGCAGACCCGACGGGAGTGTACACAGAAGTACACAACCGAGGGCGAGCATTTCGCGACACAGTATTGCGCCGTAAATAATTCGAGCCTTACTCTAAGCTTACCATATAGTAGTAAACGGGCTGCCCGCCGTAGTGGAAATCCACGTCGCAGTCGGGGAACGCTTCGGAAACCTTAGCCGCAAGCGCCTCCGCCGAAGCTTCGTCCACTCCCTCGCCGTAGTAGAGCGTAATCATTTCGTGCTCGGCAGTCTTCATCTTTCTTATGAGGTCAAGCGTCGTGTCGTCGACGTTGGAGCCCTTTGCCAGAATCTTTTTGGAGTTAAGACCTATAATGTCGCCCTCCTTAAGCTTGAAGCCGTTCATGGTGGTATTGCGCACCGCGTAGGTGACCTGACCTGCCGCAACGTTGTCTATAGAGTGCGTCATATTGGTCTTGTTTTCGGGCACGCCCGCCTCGGGATTGAACACCAGCGCCGCCGCAAAGCCCTGGGGCACGTTCTTGGTGGGAATAACGTGAATGGTGCGGTTGTTGACAAGCCCCTTTGCCTGCTCCGCCGCAAGAATAATGTTGGAGTTGTTGGGGAACACGAAGACGTTGGAAGCGTTTATCTTCTGCACCGCGTCCGCAATGTCCTGCGCAGAGGGGTTCATTGTCTGACCGCCCTCTATAACCCTGTCTACCATGAGGTCCTTGAAAATTTCGGCAAGTCCCTCGCCCGCGCAAATCGCAAGCATGCCCATAGCCTTCTTTTCGGCTTCGAGCTTCTTTTTCAGCTGGCGGTTCTCTTCCAGCATGTTTTCGATTTTAAGTCTGTCAAGCTCGCCCAGCTCCAGCGCGTAAGTAAGCGCGACGCCCGGCGTGTTGGTGTGCACGTGCACCTTGATAAATTCCAAATCGCCTATGCAGATGACCGAATCGCCGATGCTCATAAGCTTTTCCTTTAACTTATCGATATCGGCAAGCGTGGTCTGCTGCTTCAAATTTATTACGAAAAACTCGGTGCAGTAAGCGAACTCGATTTCGCCCAGGTCGAGATTTATTATGTCGGAGTTGTCGTCGAAGTCGGGCTCCTTTTCCTTGACCTGCACTTCGGTGGGAATATCGGTGACGATATCCTCGCCCGAAATCGCCGCAAGGAAGCCGCGCATAATTACCATTAAGCCGTAGCCGCCCGAATCGACCACTCCCGCCTTTTTAAGGACGGGCAGAAGTTCTGGAGTCTGCGCAAGCGCTTCGTCGCCCACTGCGATTAACGCTTTAAAAAAGTCAACGAAGTCCTTATTCTTGGAAGCCAGCTTGGAAGCCGACTCGCTCATCAGTCTGATGACCGTTAAAATGGTGCCTTCCTTGGGAATGGAAACGGCGGAATATGCAACCTTTGTGCCCGCTTCTAAAGCCTTGGCAAAGGTTTTCGTATCGAAATTCTGGTTACAGTCCTTTATGACCGAGCAAATTCCCCTGAAAATCTGGGAGGAAATTACGCCCGAGTTACCCCTTGCGCCGCGCAGCGCGCCCTTGGAAACGGCGTCGCAAATTTCCTGGAAGCGGTTGGACGAACACGCGTTCATCTCCTTTACCGCCGACTGCAAAGTGAGCGACATATTGGTACCCGTGTCACCGTCGGGCACGGGGAAGACGTTTTTCGCGTCTATATCCGCCCTGTTTATTTCAAGCATTCTGGCACCGGAAGCAACCATTTTGCGGAATTCGGTGCTGTTGAGTGTTTTCTGCATTTTTACTCCTTAAAAACATTTAAAAGCGGAAACGTCTTTTTCCGCACGCAAAAGGGAGTTAAACTTGCAATTTAAAGTTTAACTCCTATGATGTTGACGTTTACGGTGTCCACAATCATACCCGTAAACTTTTCAACCTTGTATTTAATTCCTTCTTTAAGACTTTCGGCAACCGCGTTGATGGATACGCCGTATTTAATAATAACGTATACGTCAATATAGATTCTGTCGCCGTTGGTAACGACCTTTACGCCCTTACCCGACTGTCTTTTCAATAATTCCGACACGGTATCCGTAACGCGGCGCGAAACGGTATCAACAATGCCGTAGCATTCGAGCGCGGCGTTTGCCGCCACCTTTGCTATGGCTAAATCCGATATGGAAATTTTACCGTATACGTTGCTTGTATTAACAGACATAAAATAATCCTTCCCGTTGCCCGTTTAAACAGACAAACGAATTACGGGCTGTGCGCCCTGTTGCCGAATAATTAAAACTATACAAATAGATTTTAAACTGTTTTTAAAGTTTTGGCAAGTACTTTCTATACATTTTGTTGAATTTTATTTGCTTTCGTTCAAACTTATTTTGAATAAAGTTAAAAAAATTTAATCGTTTTACGCTTTTTTGTTTGATTTTTTTTAAACGCCGTGATATGATAGATGAGCTGTATGACAAATGCGGCGTTATTTTTAACCTTTAAAATTAAGAAAAATTACCTTTGCGGGAGGAAAAATAAAATGTCCAGAGTATGTAGCGTATGCGGTAAGGGCCAGACGACGGGTAACAACGTCAGCCACTCCAAGAGAAGAACCAGAAGAACGTTCAAAGCTAACGTTCAGAAAGTTTCCTACGTTAATGCGGAAGGCAAGACCGTAAACGATTACGTTTGCACCAGATGCCTTAAAACCGTGGATAGAGCGTAAATTGAATTAAAAAAGTGCCGTGCGCTTAGTTTAAGCGCACGGCGTTTTTGTTTTTAAATTAAAATTCCGAATTGAAATGGACTTGCGCAGCCCCCATAACATACTTCTTATCGTATTTCCTTTCTTCCGTTTCCTCAGTCTCCTGTCCGTCCACCACTTTTTTTACAACATCATAGAAATACATCTGGTTCCACTGCTCTTCGCTGCCGGCAAAATAGATATCGGTTATCTTGTTGCCCGCGAGCGCCGAAACGTGAATCTTTTTGAGCGTTGACGGCAGATAAACTTTTTCGAGCATTGAATTGATGTAAAGGGTCTGCGCATGTGAATAGGCGCTGTTAAAGAACGTGCGGTATCCGAGCATTTCGATATTCGCCTTTACGACCGCCGTTTTCAGCGAGGTACATCTGTAAAACGCCAGCTCGCCCAAAAACTCAACGCTCTCAGGAACGGTGATTTCTTTTAAGTAACTGTTATCGCCAAACGCGCAGAAGTCAATGGTTATAACGCTTTCGGGAATTGTAACGTATTCGAGCGCGCACCTTGCAAACGCGCGGCCGCCTATGCGCGTAACCGTGTCTGGAATAGTGACTTCGGAAAGGCGCGTGCAATTCATAAAGGCGTCGTTGCCTATTTCGGTGACGGGCAGAGCCTGTCCGCCCTCCTCCTCGCAGTAGGTCGAAGGCACGTCGTAACGGGTAAGCGCGCGCAGGTTGCCCGTGACGCCCGAAACTATATAGTGCGTTCCGTCCTCCGACAGCTTATAGTTGACCGTCGCTTCGCCCGAATCGCAACCGCCGAACACGGCTGCCGAAAGTATACACGCCGCCGAAAGAGCGGCAACAGCAAGCTTTTTCATAACGTAAATATTCTATCACACCGCCGCGAATTTTGCAATTATTATCCGACTACTTCTTTGAAAACCCTTGCGAAATTACCGTACGCAACCTTGTCGAGCACGCGCGGCGGAATTCCGCTGTGCGCAAAATACTCCAGAAGACTTTGCACCTTTTCGCAGCCGCCCAGCTCCTCGTAAGGCGGTATTCCGTCAAAGTCGCTGCCCAGCGCGGGCAGGTCCTCGCCGCCGACTTTTATCATGTGCTTCAGGTGCAGGCAAAGACTTTCGAACGCGCTTTCTCCGCCCACGAAATCGCGGCAGAAATTCAACCCCGCAACGCCTCCGCTTTCGGCTATCTTTTTAAGCTGTCCGTCGGTAAGGTTGCGGCAGACGTTGCACACCGCGGCGCAGTTGGAATGGCTTGCGACGATTGGCGCGTTTGAAATATTCAAAACGTCCTCCGCACCGCCGTCCGACAGGTGGGAAATATCCACTATGATTTTGTTATCGTTTAAAGCGCGCACGGCGTCCTTGCCAAGGGCGGTCAGTCCGCGCTTTTCCCTTGCCTCGAACAGCGGCTTGCCGCCCTCGAAAATCAGGTTGGGATAGGCAAAGCAGTTGGCGTTGTTCCACACGAGCGAAGCCATATGCACGCCGAGCTTTTTCAGGTCGGGAATTACGCTTAAATCGCCTCCCGTAAAGCCGAGATTTTCAACCGTAAGTATTGCGGCAATTTTGCCCCCGTTTTGCGCTTTTTGCATGTCCGAATAGCGTTGGACGGGCAATATAAGGGGGTTATTTGCAAATTTAGCACTATAAAACTCCGCGTACCTTTTAAAGTCCGCGGAGGAATTTTTGCCTTCCGTAAAGATTGCAAAGCACTGCGCCGAGCAGCCGCTTTCACGCAATTTTTTCAAGTTTATCTGACCGCTGAAACCGTACGGTTCCCCGTCCGCGTCACAGCAGACGGTTACGGTATCGCAGTGCATATCGGCGTATTTTATTTGCGGCATATCAGCTTTAAAATTTTCCTTAAAGGCTTTGGCGGTTTAATGCAGATAATGGTCATACTTTACCCCTGTTTACGATAATCAGAGCACAGTCGTCCTCGTCAATCTCCACGCTCGCCTCGTTGCTCTCGACGACGTTGGAAATACCGCGGCATTCGCCGTAGCCCAGCATTTCGGGATAGGCGTACTTGCACCCTGTACTGTTTATTATATGCACCGGTCCGCCGAAAGGAAACACCGAAAAGGTTGCGCCCTTTGCGCCCTTTAATTTAACCTTGCCGCTGCCCGTGAATATAACCGAATTTTCGGTTATCATCTTTGCGCTCACGTCGCGCGTGTACGCCAGATACAGAAGGTGCAGATTGCCCAGAAAATGGTCCTCTCTGCCGCCGCCTCCGCCGTAAATTTCAATCGTATCCACGCCCTTTTCAAAGAGCGCGTTCATCGCCAGTTCGCCGTCGGTAAAATCCTTTTCGTTGGGATACACCTTGCTGGGAGGCGGTTCGGGAACGTAGGGAAGACTGTCGTAATCGCCCACGTTTTTATCTATTCTCACCCTGCCCTTCGCCCATTCGTAAGCCCCGTCGCAGCAGACGACGTAGGCGTCCTCCGCGTTAATTTGCCCCGCATAGGGCTCGCCGTTCAAAAGCAGTATTCCTCTCATATTTCACCTCTTATGTTGTCTATCGCCGCGCGCATATCGCTTGCACCGAACACCGCCGAACCCGCGACCAAAACCGTCGCGCCCGCCTGACGGATAAGCTCCGCGTTGTCCGTTGTCACGCCGCCGTCAATTTCTATTTCAAGTCCGCTTTTGCCGTTATTTGCGGCATATTCGCGCACCTTTTTCACGTTTTCCAGTGCGGAAGGTATGAATTTCTGTCCGCCGTAGCCGGGGAACACCGACATTATAAGCACCATGTCGCACAGGTCTATTACGTCGTAAATGCACTCCGCAGGCGTGTCGGGATTGATTACCGCGCCGCACTTTACGCCGTACGATTTGATAAGCTGCAAGGTCTCCCTTAAATAGCTTTCGGAAATTTTTTTGCACGCCTCGTAGTGCACGGTTATTACGTCCGCGCCCGCGTCCGCAAAAAACTTAATCTGCGTTTGGGGGTGCTCTATCATAAGATGAACGTCCAGCGGCAGCCTGGTAAGCTTGCGTATGTTTTTTACCATCTGACCGCCGAAAGTTATAGGTGCAACGAAGCTGCCGTCCATAACGTCGCAATGTATCCAGTCGGCGCCCGCCGCCTCCACCTTTTTCACGGCTTCACCCATCGCCGAAAAATCGGCTGACAATATTGAAGGTGCTACTTTAACTTTTGACATATTCTTTATCCTTATAGTTAATTATAAACAAAGTAATTCACTCGGTTAAGAAGCAAACAGTTCAAGGCGCGTGAGCACCGACCGCAGGGAGTGTACACGGAAGTACACGACCAAGGCGGCGCGGAACGCAACGCAGAAATGCGCCGCTTATTAGCCGAGATACGAAGCTCTTAATTGTCCGCAGGCACCGCCTATATCCGCGCCCGTCCTGCGGCGCAAAGTCGCGGAAAGTCCGCCCTTTTCAAGCAAGCCCAAAAACCTGTACGCCTGCTTTTCGTCCGCGGCGGCAAGGCTCCTTTCCTTTACCTCGTTCAGCCTTATCAAATTGACGTGGCAGGGCTTGCCCTTCAGCAGTGCTATAAGTTGGTCGGCGTGGCGCTCGTCGCAGTTTTCGCCGGCTATCAGAGCGTACTCGAATATGTACCGTCTGCCCGTCTTTTCAAAGTAATACGCGCAGGCGTCCAGCACCTCGGCAATCGTCCACTTGTTGGCAATCGGCATAGTGCGTGCGCGCTCGCTATCGCTCGTCGAGTGCAGGGAAACGGTAAGATTTACGGGTATTCCCTCGTCGGCGAGGTCGCGCATTCTATCGGCAAGTCCGCAGGTTGAAAGCGATATATTGCGCGCCGAAATGTTAATTCCTTCCTGCGAGGTCACGTTTTTTAAAAACGAAACTACGTTTTGATAATTGTCCAACGGCTCGCCGCTGCCCATCAAAACTATGTTGGTTACGCCCCTTTCTTTTCCCTGCGCGTGCAGCGCGTTTACGGTCAGCACCTGCGCAAGGATTTCACCCGAAGTCAAATCGCGCACCCTGCCGCCCAGCGTGCTTGCGCAGAATTTGCAGCCCATGCGGCAGCCCACCTGCGTGGACACGCACTGCGTGTTGCCGTACTTATAGCGCATTAAAACGCCCTCGATTATATTGCCGTCGGCAAGGCGGAACAGATATTTTTCGGTGCCGTCCTCACTTTTCAGAGTCTTGATTATTTCAACGGGACAGTCCTCGAATTCACTTAAAAGCCGCTCGCGGAAGGACTGGGGCAGCACGGAAATTTCGCTCAGCTTTTTGCCCTGTATAATTCCCAAAAACAGCTGCTGCGCGCGGAACTTCGGCTGACTGAGCGAAGCGACCAATTCGCTTATTTGGTTGTAATCCAAATCCTGAATAATTCTTTTCATTGTATAAATTGCAGGAGCACGTTAAAGCACTCGTTCATAGCCGCAGCCGAGGGCAGATGTCCCGCGTCCCTTATGACCTTGACGGACACGTTTTCGTTGTCGCACTTTTCAACGGCTGCCAGCACGTTCTTCGTGGAAGTTATAATGTCCGTATCACCCTGCAGCATAACGTATCTAACCTGCACCTTTGAAAGCAGAGGCGTTAAGTCCGTGTTGAGATGGTCAAGCAAAAGAGTTTTGTTATATCTGTAACCGTTTCTCACAACCGCCTTGAAATCCTTGAAGGAATAATCGGGGCTTGTGAGAAGTCCTTTAATTATCTCGCCTATGGGCGCAGGAGCTGCGTTTCTGTTGGTATATGCGTCGGTATATTTCCTTAACAGCTTGTAAAGCTTTCTTAAATTTTTATCTAAAACCGCGTAATCCAAGTCCGTTCCCGCTTGCAAAATTTTTAACGCCGCCTGCTTTGCTTTTTGCGGAGCGCCGTCAAAAGCGGCTTCCACCTCGCCGTTGAAGAAAAGATTTTTTAAAACCTGTCCGTAAACGAATACGCCGTCAATCTTTTGGTTGACGCGCAGAGCCGCGTGAAGCGCAAGTATACTGCCCCACGAAACGCCGAATAAAAACAGCTTGTTTTCGGGAAACCTCTCCTTCATTTCGGAAACGAGGTCGCACGTCATATCCACGAAATTTTCTATTTTGAAACTGTCGTCTATTTTATAATTGTTGCAGCCGCACCCGAGCTGGTCCCAGTAGACCATAATTGCCTTGTCCGTCCATTCGGGGAAGAGTCCGCGGCACCCAACCGAAAAGGGCACGGGCGAGCCCGGTCCGCCGTGCAGGCAGATGACTACGGGCAAATCTTTGCTTTTACCCTCGATTGCGATTTTCTGTTTATAGCCGCCGAGAACGACTTCCCTAACTTCGGAAACCTCGCAGCTTTCTATGTAATTCTTCCGTGACTTTTTCATTTCTTTCTCCTGAACGCCGTCAGATAAAAACCCGCGCCGAGCGAGATATGCGGCAGGAACTGCAAGCCGTAGTTGGTGCGCCTGTGTTCAAGTGGCGACGACGGCACTTCCAGTTCGTAATCTTCGCGCCCCTGCAAAAAGGCAACCGCAATGCTGTCGTTTTCTTCGGGCAGTACCGAACAGGTTGAATAGTACAGCACGCCGCCCGGTTTTACGTACCGCGCGCAGTTTGCAAGTATGCACGACTGCACCTTAACAAGCGCGGATATATCCTCTTCCTTACGGTTGAGTTTTATATCGGGATTTTCGGCGATAACTCCCGTACCCGAACAGGGCGCGTCAACCAGTACCGCGTCGAACGCGCTTTCGAACTGCGCGTTGAAAACCGAGCTGTCCGCGGTTATTGCGGTGACGTTTTTCGTGCCCATTCTCGCGGCGTATTCTTCTATAAGCTTTTTGCGGTGGGGATGAATTTCACACGCGGTCACGCTCTTGCACTTGCCCGCAAGCAAAACCGACTTGCCGCCGGGCGCGGCACACGCGTCCAGAAGCTTTTCGCACGGGGATATTGCCGAGCAGATTGCAACCGAACCGACCGACTGAAAAGTGTAATCGCCCGCAAAGAACCCCTCGTCGCGCTGAAAGTTGGGAAAGATATATACGCCGTCAAAGGGCGTATCAACGTGCTGTGCGCCGAGATATTTTTCTTCGCCGCGCACGAAACGCACGCACTGACCGGGGCTCTGAGCGGATAATATTTGCTCCGCTTCCGCCTTGTAGCTGCGCTTGATTTTCTTGGTCAGCCACAGCGGAGCCGAGCACTTTACCGAAAGCGCCTCGGCAGGATTTTCGGGAAGTCCGGGCACTTTATAGGAGCGCAGGAATCCGTTGATAAAACCGGCGGCGCCGCCCTTGCCCAGCTTCTTGCACAGCTCCACGGCGCAGTCCACCACCATATAGTCGTGCTTGCCCATAAACTCCAGCATGTACAACGCAATCTTCAAAATGAGCCTGACCGCCGCCTTGGGCTGGCTCTGCACGTTGGCTGAAATTATATAGTTTAAATATATATCCTTGTCGAGAACGCCGTAGCAGATTTTTACCGTGCGCGCCGAATTCAACGGCTCGACGGGCGTTTCGGATATTGCCTGTTTTAAAAATTTGCCCCCGGAATATACCTTAGTAAGCACTAAATAGGGGTCTGTAAGCGGATTAGTCAAACCTGTCGCCCGCCTTGATTTTTCTTCCGTTCACCGCATCGGCAGCCGCCATGGGCTTGCCGCCCGCAAACTGAATTAAGCTTATATTTACCGCACCGTCCGCACACGCGACTACAATTCCGCGCTTGTCCGCGGACAGCACCGTTCCGCACTCCCCCGCACCGTCGCAGGGCATAGCCTTTAACAGATTGACGGGGCTGCCGCCCGTATATGCAAACGCCGCGGGCGAAGGGCTCATTGCGTTAATGAGATTCGCAACCGCCTTTGCGCCCTTGTTAAAGTCCACGCGCGCGTCGTCCTTGGAAATCTTTTTGCAGTAGGTTGCGCGCGCCTCGTCCTGAACGAGCAGGTTTTCATCCCCCCGTTCCAGAATATCCGCCGCCTCCACGACCGCCTGCGCCGAGAGGGATGAAAGTTCGTTTGAAAGCTCGCCGCAAGTCATATTGCCTATTGCACAGCGCTTGACCAGCAGTATGCCGCCGCAGTCCAGCGCAAGCTCCGTCTTCATAACGGTCACGCCCGTGTACTCGCAGCCCGACAATATTGCCGACTGAATGGGGCTTGCACCGCGGAACTCGGGCAGCAGCGAGGCGTGCAGATTGTACACGCCTTGGGGAAAGGCGTTAAGCACGTCCTGCGAAAGAAGCTGACCGTAGGCACACGTAAACATTATATCCGCGCCGAGCACGGCAAGCTCCTCCGCGTGCTCCCTTATTTTGGGATAGTCCAGCACGGGTATGCCCAGGCTTTGCGCGTACGCCTTGACGGGCGTGGGCGTAAGAATGCGCTTTCTGCCCGTGGGCTTGTCCGGCTGGGTTATAACCGCAACTATTTCCCTGCCCGACTCGACGAGAGCGCGCAGGGGCTGAACGGCGTATTCGGGCGAACCGGCGTAAACTATCTTCATTTATCGAAAACCTCTTCCGCCTTGTCGATATACAAAATACCGTCCAGGTGGTCGAACTCGTGGCACATGCAGCGCGCGAAAAGCCCCGTGCCCGTGACGGTGTGTTTCTTGCCCGTGCGGTCGCGGTATTCCGCCTTGACCTTGTTTGGACGGGTGACAATGCCTGTCTTACCCTTTACGGAAAGGCAGCCCTCTTCCCCCCTCTGCTCGCCCTTGACGGAGAGTATTTTGGGGTTAATCATTTCGAAGTAGCCCTCTTCCAGGTCGATTACAACCGCCCTTAAATTGACGCCAATCTGCGGCGCGGCAAGTCCTGCGCCGTCCTCCTGGCGCACCGTAATCCTCATATCGTCCAAAAGCGCGGCAAGGTCTCCGTCGAATTTTCTGACCTCCTCGCACTTCTTCCTCAATACCTCGTCACCGACTTGTACAACGTATCTGTATGGCATATATTCTCCTTTTGCTACGATAAATTTGCGGGGTTTTCCTCGACGTACACGAGCGCGTCGGGCGTGGTGCAATCAACCGCTATATCGTAGATTTGCTTTAAATGTTTTTGTGTGCGCAGACGGGCGAGAACCTGATAGCGCACCTTGTTCTGTATGCGCTTTATGGGCGAGTGCATCTTGTTGAAAAAGATAAAGTCGCCGCTATCCTCCGCCCTGATTTTGTCTATTGCAAAGAAGACGTTTTTCAACGCTTCAAGCGCCTTGTCGTCCTTTTCGGCAACCACCATTACGCGGCATATCAGCGAGTAGGGCGGATAGAGCGCCGCCTTGCGCATCTTGACTTCGTTTTCGAAAAAGCTCCTGTAATCGTACTGCACGGCAAAGCGCAGTATGTAGTTTTCGGGCGAGTAGGTCTGCAACACCACCTTGCCCTTATCGCCCGCCCTGCCGCTTCTGCCCGCGACCTGCGTAATGAGCTGAAAGGTGCGCTCGCCGCTGCGGTAGTCCGAAAAATGCAGGCTCATATCTGCATCAAGAATACCCACCAGAGTGACCGCGGGGAAGTCGTGCCCCTTGGCAATCATCTGCGTTCCCACGAGTATATCCGCCTTCTTTTCGGCGAACTGCTTCAATATCTTATAGTGCCCGTCCTTGCCCGAAACGGTGTCGTTGTCCATTCGTATTA
>CAMWWA010000014.1 GCA_947177825.1 uncultured Clostridia bacterium | reverse complement strand
AGTGTGGTATAATAGTCCTGAATAACGCCAAGGAGAACGTAAAAATTGCTCAGCGATATCGAAATTGCGGAGAGCGCAAAGCTTAAAGACGTACGCGAAATTGCAAAAAAACTGGGGCTTGAAGAGGACGACCTCGAGCTCTACGGCAAGTATAAGGCAAAGATAAATCTGAAGTCGTTCAAGCCCAAATCCAAACTCGTTCTGGTCACGGCAATCAACCCCACGGCAAGCGGAGAGGGCAAGACCACCGTTTCCATAGGGCTTGCCGACGGTATGGCAAAGCTGGGCAAAAAGGTCTGCCTTGCGCTCAGGGAGCCTTCGCTCGGTCCCGTGTTCGGCATTAAGGGCGGCGCGGCCGGAGGAGGATACGCGCAGGTAGTGCCCATGGCGGATATCAATTTGCATTTCACGGGCGATTTGCACGCGATAACGGCGGCAAACAATCTGCTGTGCGCAATGATAGACAACCATATCTTACGCGGCAACGCCCTGGACATAACTAAGGTGCATTTCCACCGTTGTATGGATATGAACGACCGCGCGCTTAGGGATATCACCCTCGACTGTCCCGCGGGCAATATGAAGGGCTGCGAAAGCTATTCGAGAAAGGAGAGCTTTTCGATAACCGCGGCAAGCGAGGTAATGGCTATTTTGTGCCTTGCCAAAGATATAGCCGATTTAAAGACTCGCCTTGGCAATATCGTAGTTGGCGAAAACTCAAAGGGCGGATTCGTGTACGCGCGCGAGCTTAAAGCCGACGGCGCAATGGCAACCCTTTTGAAGGACGCGATAAACCCCAACCTTGTGCAGACCTTAGAGGGCACGCCCGCGATAGTTCACGGCGGACCGTTTGCAAATATAGCGCACGGCTGTAACTCGGTAAGGGCTACGCTGGCGGCAATGACTCTTTCCGACTACACGGTTACGGAGGCGGGCTTCGGCGCGGATTTGGGCGCGGAAAAATTCCTGGACGCCAAGTGCAGAATTGCAAACATAGAGCCCGACTGCGTGGTGGTGGTTGCGACCGTAAAGGCGTTAAAGCTGCACGGCGGCGCGGACAAAAATACCCTTTCAACCGAGGATATAGCGGCGTTAAAGGCAGGTTTGCCCAATCTTTTAAAGCACGTTGACAACGTTAAACGGGTTTACAAAAAGCCCGTTGTGGTTGCAATGAACAGGTTCTTTACGGACACGCCGGCGGAGATTGAAGCGGTTATGGACGCGTGCGCGGAAGCGGGCGCAAAGGCTGTGTTTACCGACGTCTTCTTAAAGGGCGGCGAGGGCGGCAAAGAGCTTGCGCAGGCGGTTATAGAAGCGTGCGGAGAAAAGAGTAAGCTGCACTTTGCATATAATTTAAACGACGGCATCAAGACCAAAATCAACGACGTCGTTAAGAACGTTTACGGCGGCGACGGCGCGGATTTTTCGCCCGAAGCGGAAGAGAAGATTGCGCTTTTGGAAAGCAACGGCGTAAAGGGTTTGCCCGTGATAATCGCGAAAACCCAGTATTCGCTTTCGGATAATCCCGCATTACTGGCGGCGCCCAGGGGCTTTAAAATTTTCGTGCGCGATATAGAATACCGCGGCGGCGCGGGCTTTATAGTGGCTATCGCCGGCTCGATTATGCTTATGCCAGGTTTGGGTAAAATCCCCGGTGCTGAGCATATAGATATCGATAGCGACGGCAAGATAACAGGACTGTCTTAATAGGTGAAAATATGGAACTTCCCGAGGCAACAAACTTTATCGAACAGTATATAAACGAGGACCTTGCAAGCGGCAAGTACGAAGGGCGCGGCAACCAGATAGTGGTGCGCTTTCCGCCCGAGCCCAACGGCTATCTGCACATCGGGCACGTAAAGGCGCTGTGCATAAATTTCGGCGTTAAGGAAAAGTACGCGGGTAAAATCAACCTGCGTATGGACGATACCAACCCCGCAAAGGAAGATTACGAGTACGTAAATTCCATCATAGACGCGGTAAAGTGGCTGGGCTTCGAATACGACAATCTGTTTTACGCTTCCGACTACTACGACAAACTTTACGAGATTGCCGAAAAGTATATTAAGGACGGCAACGCATACGTTTGCGATTTGTCCGCCGAGGAGATTACCGCAACTCGCGGCACCCTCACCGAACCGGGCAAGGAAAGTCCTTACAGAAACAGGAGCGTGGAGGAAAATTTAAAGCTTTTCCGCGAAATGAAGGCGGGCGTATATCCGGACGGCGCAAAGGTTTTAAGGGCAAAGATAGATATGTCGTCGCCCAACCTCAACATGCGCGACCCCGTAATTTACAGGATAGCGCACGTTCCGCATTACCGTCAGGGCGACAAGTGGTGCATCTATCCCATGTACGACTTCGCGCACCCCGTGTCGGACGCAATCGAGGGCATTACGCATTCTCTGTGTTCGCTTGAATTCGAAAACCACAGACCGCTCTACGACTGGGTAATAGAAAAGGCGGGCTTTGCCCAGCCCGTGCCCAGACAGATAGAGTTTGCGCGTTTAAACATAACCAACACGCTTATGTCCAAAAGATATCTCAAAAAGCTTGTGGACGAGGGCGTGGTAAGCGGCTGGGACGACCCCCGTATGCCCACCTTGATGGGGCTTAAAAACAGGGGCGTGCCCCCTATGGCGCTCCGCAAATTCTGCGCGGCGGTGGGCGTTGCCAAAAACTACGGCGTTGTAAATAACGCCCAGCTTGACGAATGTATCCGCGACGAGCTCAACGTCACGGCGGAAAGGGCTATGGCGGTCACCGACCCCGTCAAGCTTACCATAACCAATTACAGCGGCGAGGAGGAGCTGGAGTTCGAAAAGAACCCCACCGACGGAAGCGGCGCAACCCGTCCCGTCAAGTTCTCCGGCAGCGTATATATAGACAGAAGCGACTTCGCGCTGGTGCCTCCGCCCAAATTCAAAAGGCTGTTCAAGGGCGGCTTCGTGCGCCTTAAAGCGGCGTATATCGTGCGCTGCGACGAGGTTAAACTCGGACAGAACGGAGAGGTGGAGGAAATACTCTGCACCTACTTCCCCGAAACGCGTTCGGGCAGCGAGGTCAAAAGCGATATAAAGGCAAAGGGCGTAATTCAGTGGGTGGACTGCAAGTACGGCGTGGACGCGTGCTTTACAAGCTATGCCCAGCTTTTAAATGACGAGGAATACCCCGACCAGGACTACGCCGAAAGACTCAATTACGACAGTATAAAAACGTGCTGCGGAAAGGTGGAGCCTTACGCCGCGGAGAGCGGTGAGGGCAAGTGCTTCCAGATGATGCGCACGGGATATTACAAGGTTTGCGCGGCAAAGGACGGAAAAGCTCAACTTTCCGAAATAGTGTCGCTCAAAGATAATTTCAACAAATAAACGGAGGATATATGTCTGCAATTTTAATAGTTTCAGTCATTCTGGGCGCCGCCCTGGGGGCTGTGGCAGGCTTCTTTAAAAAGTTTACAAAATCGTCCTTCTGGGGAATAACGGCGCTGTTGACGCTGCTTTTCCAGATGATGATAGGCGCGGCGGTCAAAAAGACTTCGGGCGGCTTCGGCATTGCGGTGCTGGTCACCACAGTGGTCGTTCTGTTTGCACTGAACGGCGTTGTATTGCTCTTGAAAAAGCTGCTTGAAAAGGCGGTGGAATCGCGCAAGCGCATTTCGCATTACAGAAACGTGGACACTATCGAGGAGAACGAAGCGCTCATTCTTAACGCCGTTGATACGGGCAATAAGAGCGAGTATAAAAAACAGCTTAAGAGGTCGAAAAAGATTAAGGATTCCGCAGGCGCCTGGGGAATAGTAGACGGCGTATTGGGCGCGGTGAACGGCTGCTTCAACGTCCTTATGGGACTGGGCGCGGCATTTCTTGCACTGCTCCTGTTCGTGGATTTGTCGCAAATAGGTTTCCTGAATTCGATATTCGCCGCATCGCTCAATTCGGGTAGCTGGACGGGACTGGGCGCAAAGCTCGCCTTCGATTTGCCTTTAATCTGCGTGCTTTCGCTTACGCTCAGGATAGGCTATAAAAGCGGTATCAGCTCGGTGTTCTCGTTCGTGGTCATAATAGGAATGCTTGCAGGCTTCGGCGTCGCTTCCTATTCAATAGCTTCAAGCAGCATGTGCGCGGGCGCGGTAGACGGACTTAAAAACGGTATGCTTTCTGCCCTTACGGCAGTGCTCGGCGACGCGGTCACGGTAGTGGCGCGCCTCATAATCGCAGGTATAATCTTTGCGCTGTCGCTCATATTCGTCATACTGGTCGGCATATGCCTTCCCAAAATCACCTCAAAGTTCAGGGAGAGCAAAATTTTCTACATGGTGGACGGTGTGCTCGGCGCGGTCGTGCTTACCATAGTTTTGCTAGTAGTCATAATGATATTCGGCGGCATTGCCCATACGCTCAGCGATTTGGCGTTTATGGAAAAATTCAATACATACGCGGCGTACTCCAATATCGGCGACTGTATGTATACGCACAATATAATGAACGGAGCGTTCCAGTCGTTGCCCCTGCGCGGATGGTTCGGTTCGGTTTCCGAGCCCGTAACTCCGCCTGCCGATGTTCCGTCGGAGCCCGTAATTACGCCCGAGGAAACTCCAGTAGAGTCGGTTATAAGGGCGTTGACCGCATAATATGCAATAAGTAAATCACGGCGCGGACGTTTTCGTCCGCGCCGTAATCTTTTTGTAAACTTGCTTAAACCTTATCGGAGAAGCTCTCGCAGCAGGTGCAGTGCTCGCCTTCGCAAGCGCAGCCTACGTGAATCTTGTCAAGAGTGCAGTTGCATCCGTTGTGGTTATACTTGCAGTTGGAAACGTCGCAAGCAATACCGAAATTGATACTTTCCATTAAGTTTACCTCCGTTAAATTTATTGTGTGCGGTACGGCGTAAATTATACCCGCCTATTGACAAACGCGCCGTTTGACTGTAAAATATATGGTAACAGAAAAGGAGAAGCACATGAAGATTATTCTATTGCAGGACGTAAAGGGACAGGGCAAAAAGGGCGACTTGTTGGATGTCAACGAAGGATATGCGCGCAACTTCCTCATTAAGAAGGGACTTGCGGAGGCGGCTACGGCGACAAAGATAAACGAACTCAACCAGAGAAAGACCGCCGACGAATACCACAAGCGCGAGGAACTGAAGGCGATGAAGGCACTTGCAGCCGAGATAAAGGACAAGGCGTTCACCGTAAAGATTAAGGTGGGGCAGAACGGCAAGGTGTTCGGCTCGGTAACCGCGCAGGATATTTCCGACAGCTTAAAGGCTGGCGGATACGATATCGACAAGAAAAAAATAGTGCTTGCAAACCCCATAAAGCTGGTCGGCGACTACGACGTCACATTAAAGCTTGCCGAGGGCGTAAGCGCCAAAATAAGCGTGCAGGTGCGCGGCGAGGAATAAAACTAAAAAGTAATAAAACAGGGGCGGCTTGAAATCAAGCCGCCCCTTATGTTTTGCTGATGTTAGTTTGTATAATTTGCAGGCAATTAAAGGATTTGCCCTGCGGTGGCTCACCGCCCGCGGAAACCGCCGCCGCCGTGACCGCCGCCCGAGAATCCGCCGAAGCTTCCGCCGTGACCGCCGCCCGAAAAACTTCCCGACGAGGGGGACGAGGGACGGGAAATGAAGGTGCTTGCCATATTGAGATTGGCTCTGCGGATAACCGAGTTGAACACGACTATGCTGAACATATCGTTCGTATAGCTGTTCGTGGTCCACGCGGGAGGGGGAACGGTAAGCGCCGCAAACTTGTTTTCCCAGATATCGGAAACGCCAAGCACTATCGCGTATGGCAGAACCTGGTAATAATATTCGGGGTTGCCCTCCAACAGCGCTTCCAGCTTATCCTTTTCCGCATATGTAATAAAGTCGCGGAAGCCTACTATGTGGTTGAGCTTTTCGGTATAAGCTTCGGTGCGGCTTATAATTGTCGTCGAAAGCATTACTATCGCAAAGCCTATAACGCACAGTATAATTTTGGGCACGACTTCTATAACGTACGAAGGAATGAACAGCACGTATACCGCGGTCACCACAAGCGACAGAAGCGCCACGCCGATATACATAAGCGTTAATTTTTTCTTCTTGTATTTGAGCGTGTTGTACTTTACCGACTGCGTCAACGCAAACACGATAAACGCGGGGATAATCATAAACAGCGGCACGATTGTGAACAGCTTGAACGAAATGGTCGTCAGCGTTAAAATGATGGGGGTGAGGCACATTAATAATCCGCCCATAAGTGCGAACAGCACCGCAACGGCCATACTCTTTCCGTCGTAAAGCTTGCTGTTTTCGGCGTTGACCTCCTTGGTCACCGCCTCCACGACGGGGTAGAAGGATTGCGAAAGCGAGTTTATCTTTACCATATCGCCGCTCTTGAAAAGCCCCTCGTACATAATGTGTTGGTGCCTGGGCGCGCTCTCGGGCAGGTGCTGCATAATTCTGATAAGCTCGATATCGTTTTCGTCGTGCAAATCTATTTTAAGATAGCCCTTGTTAGCCCAGTAGAATATCAGCGAGGTTACGTCGCTGTGGTCCACGCGGTTGTCTATCAGCTTGCCGACAGTCAGGGGGTCGGTTCCTGCGGGAGCCTGCGTGTCGGAAACGGGCGTCAGTCCGTCCTTGTTGAATTTTAAGAACTTCACCGCAAACAGTAATCCGAGAATGACGCACCCTGCTATTATTATATAGTATGGCGTCATATCCGCCTTGGTTGAAAGCACGCCTTCGTCGAATACCATCTCCACGGTGATTCCCTCGTAGGCGGGCAGATAGTCGTAATGGAATGAAATAACGTTGTTTACGGGCTTTACGGCAACGCCGTCGCCTTCGCCGTATTTATTGGTATAGCGATTGGCGTAATCCAGCCCGTCGGGAAGCTTCAAGGTGACGTTAACGTCGTTGATTGCGCCTTCCGAACCGAAGCCCACCGCGTTTAAAAATATTGCGTTTTTTGCGCGCGGCTTGGTTATCGCATATTCGTACTTAATGCGGTAGTAGTGCGTTTCGCCCTGCTTGTAGGAATAGTCGCCCATATCCACGGTAATAAAGCCGCTGTATTCGCGCTTTACCTTATAGTCCAGGTGGAATTCCGTGCCGCCGATATCGTCCAGCTCGTAAGCCTGGATTTTTCTCACTCTGTCGCCTGCGTTTACGGGTATGTCGTGCATAATGCCCGTGCTGCTGTAGCCCGAGTAATGCACGCCCAGGTCAAGCGTTACGTCCATAGTGCGGTCGGCGCGTATATCGTAGTTTACGTTAAAGGAGGTAAACTCGAAGTCGTAAGCGCCGGCGGCGTAAACCTTTTGCGCGCCGTTTGCGCTCAGTGCGATGCCCGTTAAGGCAGTCAGCAGGAGTATAAGCGCAGCTATAATAAGCGGCAGTTTTTTAATTGCTTTCATCATATTACTCACTCACATAAAAGGGCGGCAGTAAAATTATTGCCGCCCGCATATTCACGCCCGATTAAAATTTAATGGTTATATTCTTTCTCTCTTCTTCGCTGTCAAGCTGGAAGTAGCTCATCTTTTCGATGTGCATAGACCTTGCCGCAATGGACTTGGGGAAGATGTCCTTTTCGGTGTTCAGCCTCTTGACCATAGCGTTGTAGTACTTTCTCTGTTCGGCAAGCTGGCTTTCGATGGATTTAAGCTGGGCGGACAAATCGAGGAAGGACGCGTTTGCTTTAAGGTCGGGGTATTGCTCCGCAACTATATTTATGCTTCTTATCGCTCTGGTAACCGAAGCGTCAGCCGCAATTTTTTCGTCGGGAGTGGTGGCGCATGCCGCCTGGTTGCGCGCCTTTACGATGTTTTCAAGAGTTTCGCTTTCGTGCTTGACGTAGCCCTTAACCGTTTCAACGACGTTGGGTATAAGGTCGTATCTCTTTTTAAGGTAGACGTCGATTGTCGAAAAAGCTTCCTCGCAGTTGTTTTTCAGCCTGACGAAGCCGTTTCTCGCGCCTATGAACCAGCAGATAAAAAATACGACTAAAAGCAGCAGAACCGCAATTATCGCAATAGCTGCTATGGCGCCCGTACCTAAGGTTGCAAGTAAATTCATTTATATGTTCCTCCGTTTTTAAATACAATTGGGTTTTCTAAGTTCGGTTATTGCGTTCTTCAAAAACGCCTCCGCGTCGGATTCCTTTCTTACCGCTTCAAGCGCGCCGTCAAAGTCGAACCAAACGGCGTCGTCCAGCTCGGAAGTATCCAGCGCAATTTCGCCGTTTTCGGCAATGACCACAAAGTTGAGCATAAGCACGTTGTGCGGCTCGTGATAGCGGCTGGACATATACTTGTATTTTACAACGTTCAGCCTCGTTTCCTCGCGGAACTCGCGCGTGACCGTCTTTTCCGCCGTTTCGCCCTTTTTAACGTAGCCGGCAAATAAAATAAAGTCGTCCTGATTTTTGTGCTTTGCAAGCAGAATTTTGTCCTTGGCTCTGTTGGTTACAACCATGGAAACGGCGGTTGCAAACTGCGGAAAGCGGAACTGTTCGCAGTGTTTGCAAAAGGGCACCAGCCCTTCCTGGTCGTGCACGTAAAGCGCAAGCTTTTCCCCGCATACGGGACAATACATATTTTCCCCCTTGCCCGTGCCCGAATAGGCGCGGAAGCAAATTCATACAATTAAAGTATAATATAGCCGCCGTCAAAAGTCAATATCGCTATTCAAATTTAAGCGGCGTACACACATTTTTCATTTTTAAAATGAATTTGACATAATTCTACTTATAATATATAATAAAGTACGTCGTTACTATTACTTGGATAAGGCGTACTTTTACAGAACGCGGAGGCACTAAATTATGAATTTAAAGGAAGCGCAGGCACTGCTTAAAGCATATAACCAGAAGCACTTGCTGGAATATTACGACCTTTTGGACGATGAGAAAAAGCAGGAACTTCTTGCGGCGATAGCGGATATAGATTTTTCTGTTCTGGAAGGTTTGAGCCCCGACGGGGAGAGGAGCGTGGGCGAGCTGTCGCCTGCCGACGCGCTCACCCTGGAAGAGATTGAAAAAAAGCGCGGCGAATACGAAAAAGCCGGGCTGGAAGCAGTTGCAAAGGGCAAAGTAGCCGCCGTTCTTCTTGCCGGCGGACAGGGCACGCGCCTCGGCATAGACGCGCCCAAGGGCACCTTCAACATAGGCGTAACCAAGCCCCTTTCGATATTCGAATGTCAGATGCGCAACTTAATTGCCGTTGCAAAAAAGGCGGGGGCGTATCCTCACTTATTCATAATGACCAGCACCATAAACAACGCGCAGACGATTGCGTTCTTCGAGCAGAACGCTTACTTCGGCTACGAAAAAGACAAGGTGCATTTTTATATTCAGAAGACCGCGCCCGCAATTTCGACGGACGGAAAAATTCTGCTGGAGGAAATGCATAAGCCCGTGCTTACGCCCAACGGCAACGGCGGCTGGTATGCCTCGTTAAAGGAAGCGGAGTGCGGCAAAATACTCGATAAAGAAAATATAGAGTGGCTGAACGTATACGGCGTGGATAACGTTTTGCAGCGCATATGCGACCCCGTGTTCGTAGGCGCAACCATATCAAGCGGTATGGCGTGTTCTAGCAAGGTTGTAAGAAAAGCTTCGCCCGAAGAAAAGGTGGGCGTGCTCTGCAAGGAGGACGGTCTGCCCGCGATAGTCGAATACTACGAAATGCCCGAAAAGCAGAAGACGGAAACCGATAGTAAGGGCAGACTTGTATACTGTTTCGGCGTAATTCTAAACTATCTGTTCAGCGTGGAAAACCTTAACGGCATTTACAAAAAGAAGCTGCCCTATCACCTTGCGAATAAAAAAGTCGCGTGCATAGTCGGCGGCAAAAAGGTAATTCCCGAAAAGCCCAACGGCTACAAGCTGGAAACGCTTACCGTCGATTTGGTTAAGCTTGCAGGCAGCTGCCTCGGCTTCGAGGTGGAAAGGGAAAAGGAGTTTGCTCCCGTCAAGAACGCTACGGGCGTGGACAGTGTGGAAACGGCACGCGCTCTGCTTTTGAAGAACGGCGTAGAGCTTTAAACCGTAAGGTGAAGTATGAAAAAAAGCGGAGCTTTTAAAAGAATATTTGCCGGCGTTGCTCTTACCTGCGCGGTGGGGCTTGCGGCGCTTTTCGGCGGCTGCTCCTCGTCGGGCAGGGACGGCGTAAACGGCAAGGATTTGAATATATACGACTTATACGAGGCGGCAAAGGTCGAGTCGGGCAATCCCGACCTCACCATGGACGAATTTTTAAAGCAGTATCTTTCCTATTCGCCAGCCGACCTCGAAACAATCACGTCGTTAAAGGCTTGCATAAACAAATCGCTTATGGCAAGCGTATCGGTTATTTCAAGAATTAAAAAGCGCACTACTAACGGCTGGGTAGTCAGCAGAAGCGCGGGCTCGGGCATCATTATCGATATCGACAGGGAAAATGGCGATATGATTGTGCTGACCAACTGCCACGTGGTATATTCGCCCGACGAGGACGTGATAGGCGACGGTTACAGCGACGATATTTCTCTTTGGTTTTACGGCTCGGAATGCGGTAATTACAAGGTCAACAATAAAAACGCAATCGCCGCGGAGCTGATTGCCGCAAGCATAACCTACGACGCGGCGCTCTTAAAGGTCACGGGCAGTGAAAAGGTTAAGGCTTCCAAAGCCGAAAAGATGAACTGGTGCGAACGCGAGGAAAACTATATAGGCGAAACGGTGTATGCGATAGGCAACGCCAACGGCGAAACTATGAGCGCGACCGTCGGATATATCACCAAGGATTTGGAACAGATAACCGTCAACGCAGGCACGGAGGAGAAGCCCGACAACCGCTCGCACCCCGCCGTGCGCACCTCGGCGCCCATTAACCCCGGCAATTCGGGAGGCGGACTTTTCAATGCGGACGGCGAGCTGGTCGGTCTGGTTTCCGCCAGCAGCAAGAAGTATTCCGACAGGGGATATGCGATTACCGCCGCTTCGACCAAGCGAATCGTAAACAAAATGTTGTCCGCATATTCGGGCGAGAATACGCGCGGCGTAAGCATACTCAACCACGGAATAGAATTTACCGTAACCGACAGCTACTCCACGGGGCTTAACGCCCAGGGACTGGCGGAGATACGCGAAGAGGTGACCGTGTCGGACGTTGAGTTCAACAGCGGCGCGGCAGGCAAGCTGAAAATAGGCGACGTAATAAAGCGCATAAAGGTAATCCGCAACAACGTCGTCGTTGACGAGGTGGAGGTTGTGCGCGAGCACAATATAGCCGATATTATGCTTTCGGTAATGCCGAACGACCGCGTTGAATTTACCGTTAAAGGCAAATACGGCGAATCTGCCGTTCAGGTTACTTTCACCAAAAACGAGTTCAAAACAGCAGACTAAATTTCACTTAAAAGGGTGGCGTATGCAATCGTTAAAAGAGTTGTACCGCATAGGCGCAGGTCCGTCCTCGTCGCACAGTATGGGGCCGGAAGCGGCGGCAATC
The DNA here is from genome assembly GCA_947177825.1 of uncultured Clostridia bacterium. GTDB lineage: Bacteria > Bacillota > Clostridia > Christensenellales > Borkfalkiaceae > Coproplasma. The sequence continues at coordinate 4,061 of CAMWWA010000014.1, read as the reverse complement.
AAGCTTAAGAATCTGTATCCCGAAGCAAAGTTCAAAATAACGCTGTGCGGTTCGCTTGCCCTCACGGGTAAGGGGCACGGCACGGACTCGGTGCTGAAAAAAGTGCTGGGCGAAAGCGCGGAAATCACTTTCGACAGTGCGCGTGAAAATCTTCCCCACCCCAACACTATGCTGGTTTCGGTGCTTCAGGACGGCAGGGAAATTGCTACCCACGCGATACTTTCCGTGGGCGGCGGCAGAATAGTCTTTCAGGGCGAGCGCATTGCCGAGGTTGCGGAGGTGTATCCCCTGAACAGCTTCGAAGAGATAAAGCGCCACCTGAAGGAAGAGGATATGAGCCTGTCGGACTACGTGTTTTCCGTAGAGCCCGATATGAATGAATATCTTACCGCCGTGTGGGAGCAGATGAAAGCGACGCTCAAAGAGGGGCTAAACGCCGACGGCGAGCTTCCCGGCGGACTGCACGTCATGCGCAAGGCGAAATATCTTTGGCAGAGCAAGCACATTGGCGAAACCGAGGAGATTGCCGAAAACCGCATGATATGCGCGTTTGCGTTTGCGGTTGCCGAACAGAACGCGGCGGGCGGCACGGTTGTTACGGCGCCTACCTGCGGTTCGTGCGGAGTGCTTCCCGCGGTAATGTACTATATGAAAAAACAGCGCAAGTTTACCGACGAGCAGATAGTTCGCGCGCTTGCGGCGGCAGGTATAGTCGGCAATCTTATCAAGACCAACGCCTCAATAAGCGGTGCCGAATGCGGCTGCCAGGCGGAAATAGGTGCGGCTTGTTCTATGACGGCTGCGGGGCTTGCCGAGCTTTACGGAATGGATATAGAGCAGGTGGAGTACGCCGCGGAGGTTGCAATGGAACACCACCTCGGTCTTACCTGCGACCCCGTAAACGGGCTGGTGCAGATACCCTGTATCGAGCGCAACGCCGTTGCGGCAATGCGCGCAATCAACGCCGTAAACATAGCAAACTTTTTAACGTACACGCGCAAGGTGTCGCTGAATACCATTATAACGACGATGTACGAAACTGGCAGGGATTTGTCGGGGCGCTACCGCGAAACAAGCGAGGGCGGTTTGGCAAAGCTGTATAAGGAAGAAAAATAAATAAAGCCCTTGCGCACCGCGCAAGGGCTTTTGATTTTAAAGGTCGTAGGGGGTAACCTGATAAACGTAGTAGTTCAGCCAGTTTATATAGAACAGGTTGGAGGTGGAGGACCAGTTCATTTTAACCTTGGTCATCTCCCTGTCGGCAAAGTAATTTTCGGGCGGCTTTATGGGCAGCCCCTTTGCCTTGTCGCGCTCATATTCGCGCTTCAACGTGTCGCGGTCGTACTCCATATGCCCCGTCACGAAAACCTGACGGTTGTCAAGGCTCTTGATTATGCTCGCGCCCGCCTTCTTGGAATACGCTAAAATTTTCAGCTTCTTTTCGTTCTTTATATCGTCTGCGTAAATTATCGTGTGCCTGGAGTGCGGCATATGGAACTCGTCCGAAATGCCGCGCATAAGCGGCTCTACCTCGCCGTCGTTCACGCGTTGGTGGGCGAATATGCCGAAGCATTTCTCTTTAAGCGGATGCTTTTTAATGCCGTAAAAGTAGTGCAGCGCCGCCTGCGCACCCCAGCATATGAACAGGGTGGATGTGACGTTCGTTTTCGTCCAGTCAAGAATTTCTTCCAGCTCCTTCCAGTACGCAACGTCCTCGAATTCCAGATTTTCCACGGGCGCGCCCGTTATAATCATTCCGTCGAAACGCTTGCTCTTTACGTCCTCGAAATTTTTATAAAACCTCGAAAGATATTTCGCCTCCACGTGTGTGGGATTATAGGTCTGAGTGCGCACCAGCGTCACGTTGACCTGCAACGGCGAATTGGAAAGAAGACGCATAAACTGCGTTTCGGTCGTCTCCTTGGTGGGCATAAGGTTGAGTATGGCAATTTCTATGGGGCGTATGTCCTGAACGTCCGCGCGCCCCCTGTCCATAACGAATATCTTTTCGCCCGTCAGAATTTTGTATGCGGGAATATCTTTATCTATTACAATGGGCATAAATTCCTCTTTGGAGGCGGCATATTACGGGGTTAACCGCAAAATATCCGCTTTTTCGGGGTTAATCAAAGGTTGGCAAGCGCTTGTTCGAGGTCGGCAATAATGTCGTCGGGATTTTCTATTCCCACCGAAAGTCGAACTAAGTTTTCGGGCACGCTCGCCTTTTTAAGGTCAGCCTTGCTCAGCTGTCTGTGGGTGGTGGAGGCAGGGTGAAGTACGCAGCTTCTCACGTCCGCAACGTGCGTTTCCTGCGTAATCAGTTTAAGGCTTTCCATAAACTTTGCGCACGCCTTCACGTCGCCCTTAATGCCGAAGCTCATCATGCCGCCCTGACCGTTAGGCATATACTTCATTGCAAGCGCGTGGTACTTGTTGTCCGCAAGCGAGGGGTGTCTAACCCACTCGATTTTGGGATGCTTGCTAAGATATGCGGCAACCTTCGCCGCGTTGGAGGAGTGCCTCTCCATTCTCAGCGCCAGCGTGTCGCAGCCTATGTATGATAAAAACGCGTTCTGCGGCGACATAATTGCGCCCATATCCCTAATCATCTGCGCGCGGCACTTGGTGGCAAACACGGCAGAGGGAAGGTCTGCGTATACGAGACCGTGATAACTTTCGTCGGGCTCGTTAAACGCCGCATATCTGGGGTTGTTCTTGAAATTGAAGTTTCCCAAATCGACTATAACTCCGCCCAGCGCCGCCGCGTGACCGTCCAGATATTTGGAGGATGAGTGTAAAATTACGTTCGCGCCGAACTCCTTGGGACGGCACAGTGCGGGAGTTGCAAGCGTGTTGTCAACCGCAAGCAATACGCCGTGCTTTTTGCAAATGGTTGCAATCTTGTCAAAATCGATTACGCATATTGCGGGGTTTGCAACCGTCTCGACGAATACCATTTTAGTCTTGTCATCAATAAGCTTTTCTATTTCCTCAGCGGAAGCGTCGGGGTCGAACAGCCTGCACTCGATGCCCAGCTTGGGCAGGGTTACCGTGAACAGGTTATACGTTCCACCGTACACCGCCTGGGAGCAAACTACGTTGTCGCCCGCGCCCGCAACGGTGAACGCCGCAAGCGTGGTGGCGGACATTCCCGAAGAACAGCCTATCGCCGCAACGCCGCCTTCCAGCGCGGCAACCTTTCCCTCGAACGCCGCAACGGTGGGGTTGGCAAGGCGCGAGTAAAAATAATCCGCGCTCTTCAAATCGAAGCAGTCGGCCATTGCCTGCGTGTCGCCGTAAAAGAAGGTGGTGGACTGGACTATTGCGGGTATCCTGCTTTCGCCCGTCTTGGGGGTGTATCCCGCCTGTACGCACAGCGTATCCGTCTTGTAATTTTTCATTATCGTAAAACTCCTTAAAATCGCGTTTAATAATCTTTCAGTTGCCGTTTGGTGTCGCGCTCTATATCGCGCTTCTTTATTGTCTGTTTCTTGTCGTAGTTCTGCTTGCCTCGGCAAAGCGCAACCTCGACTTTAATAAGGTTGTCCTTAAAGTAGAGGGCGATGGGCACCAGCGTCATTCCCTTGGCGTTTATCTTGCCCACGATTTTGTCTATTTCGTACTTGTGCAATAGCAGCTTTCTGTCGCGCTTGCTGTCTTTGGAATTGAACGCGCCGCTTTTGTCGTACACGGGCACGTGCATATTTTTAAGCGTGACCTCGCCGTCCCTTATAAAACAGAAGCTGTCTTTAAGGTTGCAGTTGCCCGCCCTCAGCGACTTGACCTCCGCGCCCTCCAGAACTATTCCCGCCTCGTATTTCTGCTCGATAAAATATTCGAACGAAGCGGACTTGTTGTAAGCAATCTGTTTCATAAAAATATTATAAACCCCTTTGCGGATATTGTAAAGTCAAACGAGGGTGAATTGCACGCGGCGCGTGCCAAAATCACAGCCCGCAACTTTTATTTTTATCTTATCGCCTATTCGGAAGGTGTGGCGCGTGCCCTTAAGCAAAAACTTTTCGGGAATGTATTCGTAGCGGTCGGCAGGCAGATTTTCA
>CAMWWA010000013.1 GCA_947177825.1 uncultured Clostridia bacterium | reverse complement strand
ATATGGCAGTTATCACTATGAAACAGCTCCTCGAGGCAGGCGTGCACTTCGGTCACCAGACCAGAAAGTGGAACCCCAAGATGAGCAAGTACATCTACGCGGCGCGCAACGACATTCACATTATCGACTTGCAGCTCACCGTCGGACTGGTTGAAGAAGCATACAAGTTCGTATGCGAAACCGTAAAAGAGGGCAAGTCCGTTCTCTTCGTCGGCACCAAGAAGCAGGCGCAGGACGCTATCAAGGAAGAGGCTGAGCGTTGCGGTCAGTACTACATCAATTCCCGTTGGCTGGGCGGCACGCTTACCAACTTCAAGACGATTCGTTCGCGTATCGACAGAATGATTAAGCTTGAAAAGATGGAAGAAAACGGCGAGTTCGAAATGCTTCCCAAAAAGGAAGTTGCAAAGCTCAAAGAGGAAATGACCAAGCTGCAGACCAACCTCGGCGGTATCAGGGATATGAGCAAGATGCCCGGCGTTATGTTCGTGGTTGACCCCCATAACGAGGATATCGCGGTTGCCGAAGCAAGAAAGCTGAACATTCCCATCGTAGCTATCACCGATACCAACTGCGACCCCGATTTAATCGACTACGTAATTCCCGGCAACGACGACGCTATCCGTGCGGTTAAGCTTATTGCGGGCGTAATTGCAAACGCGGTAATCGAGGCGAACCAGGGCGAAGCTTATTCCGTAGAAGAGGAAATCGAGGAAGGCGCAGAAGCTTCCGAACCCACCTCTATCGAGGAAGTAGTTGCAGCTGCTTCCGAAGAAGAGCCCAAGGCTGAATAATTATTTAAGGAGATTTTATTATGGCATTTACGGCAAAAGACGTAATGACTTTGAGAGATAAGAGCGGCGCAGGCATGCTCGATTGCAAAAAGGCTCTTACCGACGCCGACGGCGATATGGAGAAGGCGGCGGAGCTTTTGAGAGAGCGCGGAATTGCAAAGGCGGTTAAAAAGGAAAGCCGTATTGCGGCGGAAGGCGCGGTAGGCGCTTACGTTTGCGCTAAGTGCGGCGTTGGCGTGCTTTTGGAAATCAACTGCGAAAGCGACTTCGTTTCCAAGGGCGACAAGTTCCACGGCATCGTGGATGCGGTTGCAAAGGTAATCGCGGAAAACAAGCCCGCTGACGTTGAAGCTCTGCTTGCGTGCCCTCTTGACGGCGCAACCGTTAAGGACTATATCACCAACGCAACCGCGGTAATCGGCGAAAAAATCGCTATCCGCAGATTCGAAATTTACGCAACCGCAGGCAAGGTTGAAACCTATATCCACATGGGCGGCAAGGTCGGCGTTATGGTTGAAGCTACTGACTTCACCGCGGGCAGCGAGGAAACCCTTCACGACGTTGCTTTGCAGATTGCCGCAAGCAAGCCTTCCTACGTGACCGAGGCGGAAGTTCCCGCGGAAGTTATCGAAAAGGAAAAGGAAATTATGCTCGTTCAGATGCAGAACGACGAAAAGAACGCAAAGAAGCCCAAGGAGATTTTAGAAAAAATCGTTATGGGCAAAATCGGCAAGTTCTATTCGGAAAACTGCCTCTTAAAGCAGGCGTTCGTAAAGGACGATTCCCAGACCGTGGAGCAGGTTATCGGCAAGAAGTTCAAGGTTGTCCGCTTCGTTCGCTGGGAAATGGGCGAAGGCATCGAGAAGAAGCAGGAAAACCTGCAGGATGAAGTCGCTAAGCAAGTCGAAGCAATGAAGAAGAACTAATCTTTGCTTATAAGCGTCGCAATACTGTGTTGCGCTCCGCGCCGCCTAAGTCGTGTACTTCCGTGTACACTCCTGTCGGTCGGTGCTCGCGCTCCTTGTCTTGCTCGCTTCTAATCAAAGGGAAATACGTAATAGGATACTTTTACAAAGGGAGGCTGTGCCTCCCTTTTGCTTTGTGCGGTCGTTATTTCCATTATTTTAATTTATTGTAAATTTATCGTTGATTTAAGGCGCGGCGTATGCTATAATTAGGCGTGGAGGAAAAGTATGAAACCGAAGTATAAAAGAGTTTTAATCAAACTCTCGGGTGAAGCGCTTGCCGGTAAGGAAGGGCACGGCTTAAACGAAAACGTCATTTCGGGCGTTGTGGACCAGATTGAAGCCATAAAGAATATGGGCGTGGAAATCGCTCTGGTTATAGGCGGCGGCAACTTCTGGCGCGGTCGCCAGGGCAAAAAGATGGACAGAACCACCGCCGACCATATGGGTATGCTTGCAACGGTTATGAACTCGCTTGCAATGATGGACGCGCTGGAACAGCGCGGCATTCCCACCAGAGTGCAGACGGCGCTTATTATGACCTCGGTTGCCGAACCGTATATTCTGCGCAAGGCTCTGCACCATTTCGAAAAGGGCAGGGTGGTAATAATGGCGTGCGGCACGGGCAATCCCTACTGCTCCACGGACACGGCTGCGGCGCAGCGCGCGTGCGAAATTCAGGCGGACCTTCTGATGATGGCGAAGAATATCGACGGTATTTACGATTCCGACCCCAAGACCAATCCCGCCGCAAAGAAGTACGAGCATATAAATTATATTGATATAATAAAGAACGGCATTAAGGCGATGGACGCAACCGCCGCAACCATGTGTATGGAAAACGACGTGCCCGTAATTGCGTTCGGGCTGGACGAAAAAAATTCAATCGTCCGCGTAGTGTGCGGCGAAAAACTGGGCACGGTGATAGACAATCACTGATTTATAACAAAGAAAAATTTTATTCGGGAGACGATAATTATGGAAAACGAGCTTATTGAGGAAATTATACTTATTCTCGACGACAAGCTGGAAAAGGCGGTTTCGGTACTTAAGGAGGATTTTGCGACTATCCGTGCAGGGCGCGCAAATCCCCACATTCTCGACAAGGTGACCGTCGATTACTACGGCGCAATGACACCCGTTACGCAGATGGCAAACGTCTCCGTGCAGGAAGGCAGATGCCTGGTCATTTCCCCGTGGGACGTTTCGGCGCTTAAGGGAATCGAAAAGGCAATTCAGATTTCCAACATAGGGCTTACGCCCACAAACGACGGCAAGGTGATAAGGCTGGTATTCCCCGAGCTCACCGAAGAGCGCCGCCGCGACCTCGTTAAGCAGATTAAAAAGATGGGCGAGGACGCGAAGATTGCGCAGCGCAACGTGCGCCGCGACGCTATGGACGGATTAAAGAAGTTAAAGAACGACAAGACCATTTCCGAAGATGAATTTGCCGCAGGCGAAAAGGAAGTTGAAAAACTGGTTGCCGACGCGGTTTCCAAGGTAGACGCAACCGTTACCGCCAAAGAAAAAGAAATTATGACGGTGTGAGGCGTGTCGCCTCAGCCAAGTCCTTTAATTGCTTTCGGGACAGGCAAGCTAATCTCTGCAAAAAATGGTTGATAAAGAAGTTTTAAACGTACCCCGTCACGTGGGTATTATAATGGACGGCAACAGGCGGTGGGCGAAAAAGCGCCTGCTTCCCGGCGCCGCGGGACACAGCGCGGGCATGAAGCGCATGATTTCGCTTGCCGAAAAAGCAAAGCAGTCTGGCGTGCGCTATCTTACCGTGTACGCGCTTTCCACCGAAAATCTTTCCCGTCCGCAGGACGAACTGGATAAAATGTTCGCGCTCATCAAAAAGAATTTTCAGCCCAACGTTGAAAAGCTGGTTGCGCGCGGAGCTACCGTAAAGGTCGTGGGCAACCTTTCGTTGCTGCCCGTCGACGTTAGGGAAGTGATTGAAAAATCACTTGAAAAATCGCCCGAAACCGCGGACTTTACTTTCATTATGGCGCTGGGCTACGGCGCCAGGGACGAGATTGTGCAGGCGGCAAACCTTGCCGTTAAAAATAATAGAGAGGTAGACGAGGACGGCTTTTCCTCGCTCCTGTACACGCGCGGCATACCCGACCCCGATTTTATTATCAGGACGGGGGGAGAGCTGAGGCTTTCCAACTTTCTTCTATGGCAGGCGGCGTATGCGGAGCTCTACTTCACCGACGTGCTTTTTCCTGATTTCACAAACGCTAAATTCGATAAGGCATTGGCAAATTACTCGGCGCGTGCAAGGCGCTTCGGCAAGGTTTAAAGGAGTTTAGGTAATGAAAAAAAGGTTTATAACCGGCATATGCTACGTCATAGTCATGGTCGGGCTGCTGGTTATGAAATTACTCATACCCGTTGCGTCTAACGGCATAGATTACGGCGCGATAGGCGTGGATATACTTTTTTGGGCTATTTCGGCGATAGGCGCGTACGAATTTACGCGCGCGCTTGGCGTACACAAAAAGGCGGCGGAAGGCGAACAGCCGTCCACGTCCGCGACGGGCGGAATATCGAATGCGCAGAGGTGGGTGGTAATCGTCACCTGCGCGCTGCTTATTCCCGGGTTCGTAATAGGTAAAATCGTTTCGATTCTGATTGGCAAAACCGCATTGCCCGGCGCCGATTCGCTTGTGGTTATGCTGGCGATAGGCAGTATCGGCGCAATGGTCGTCGCTTCGCTCACCGTTTTCGACCACGAAAGGAGCGACCTTAAAAGTACGGCGTATGCCGAACTGTGCCTTCTTTACTGCGGTGCGCTGGCAAGCGTGGGCCCCAACATAAACCATTTTATGGTCAATTCCGAGGTTGCCGTTTTAATGCTGTTTATGCTTGTGCCCTTCGTGGATACGGGCGCGTTTCTGTTCGGCAAGCTGTTCGGCAAGCTTCTGCCCTTAAAGCTGGCGCCGCACACAAGCCCCAACAAGACTGTTATAGGCGCGGTAGGCGGCGTACTCGGCGGCATAGTTTCGGCGGTGCTCGTGTGGGTAATCTGCGAATATTCGGGCGCGCTCGACTTCGCATATTCGGGACCGGTTCCCAAGGTGGTCGTGCTTATACTGTTCTCTCTGCCCACGGCAATTTTCGCGCAGCTCGGCGATTTGTTCGAAAGCGCGATAAAGCGCAGATGCGGCATAAAGGATATGGGCAACATTCTGCCGGGGCACGGCGGCGTTCTGGACAGGTTCGACAGTATGCTGTTCGCATCGGTGTCGGTGGTCGTTTGCTTTATGCTCCTGTAATTTGCGGCAATTTCACATAATAAGGTAAAGGTGGCGTATGCCTCCTTTTTCTTTAATCAAACTGACATTAAATAATTTTTTACGGGTATAATAAATATGAAGAAAATCGCTCTCGTCGGCAGTACGGGTTCAATCGGCAGACAGGTAATAAACGTCGTTCAACGCTATTCCTCGCGCTTTAAGATTGTCGCGCTCGTCGCAAACAGCTCAACGCAGGTCTTTGCAAGGCAGATTAACGAGTTGAAGCCGCAGTACGCCGCGCTTACCTGTGAGGAAGCGGCAAAGAGCTTGGGCGGAGTGCCCGCGGGCGTTACCCTTCTTTCGGGGGAGGACGGCGCGCTTAAAGCTCTGGAAGAGTGCGGCGCCGACGTCATAGTCGTTGCGTGCGGCGGTTTTGCTGGGCTTAAATACAGCCTTAAAGCGGCGGAACTGAATATCCCGCTCGCGCTTGCCAACAAGGAAACGCTTGTGTGCGGCGGCGATTTGATTATGCCTAAGATTGGCGAAATTATGCCCGTCGACAGCGAACATTCGGCAATCTGGCAGTGCCTTAACTTCAACCGCAACGCGGACTTTGCGCGCCTGGTTATTACGGCAAGCGGCGGTCCTTTCCGCGGCAGAGCCTGGAACAGTCTTGCCAACGTTTCGCCTGCAGAGGCTCTCGCACACCCTACCTGGAAGATGGGCGCTAAGATTACGATAGACAGCGCAACCCTTCTGAACAAGGGCTACGAGGTGATAGAGGCGCACCACCTGTATGGCGCGCCCTACGACAAAATTACGGCGGTAATTCATCCGCAGAGCATAGTGCATTCCATGGTGCAGTTTGCCGACGGCGCCACGCTGGCGCAGACGTCATACCCCACTATGGAGCTGCCCATACAGCTTGCGCTTACATATCCCGAAAGGCTGGACTGCGACTTGAAGCAGCTTGACTTTTCCAAGGCGCTCTCGCTGGATTTTCAGCCGCTCGTACGCAAGGACTATCCTTTGTACGACCTGGCGTTGTCGTGCGGAGAGGCGGGGGGAATTCTTCCCGCGGCGCTGAACGCCGCAAGCGAAATTGCGGTAAACGCGTTCTTACAGGGGCGCCTGCGCTTTACGGATATTTATACGGTTGCGGATAAAGTCGTTCAATCGACCGTGAATATGCGGATAGAAAGCTATCCGCAGCTTAAAGAGGCGGACGCCCGCGCAAGGGAGGGCGCGCTTAAAATTATTGAAGAGGTATAATGGCAAATTTGCTCGTGTCGGGCGTCGGCGGTATAATACTGTCGGTACTGCTTGCAATCTTAATCCTGCTGTTCATGATATGCGTGCACGAATTCGGGCACTTCATTTCGGGCAGAATACTTGGGTTTAAGATTAACGAGTTCGCCATCGGTTTCGGACCTGCGCTGTTTAAGCGCAAGGGCAAAAAGCGCGGAACGGTTTTTTCGGTCCGCGCCTTTCCTTTGGGCGGCTTCTGCGCGTTCGAGGGCGAGGACGGCGAGCAGGCGGAACCCGATTCCTTCAACAGCAAAAAGCCGTGGCAGCGCATTATAGTGCTTATAAGCGGCGCGCTTATGAACTATGTGGTCGCGCTCCTTCTGGTAATCGTCGGGTTTTTCGCCTACGGGCAGCCGTGCTATAAGATGGGCGCAATGCTTCCCCACGAGCAGTACACCGCGCAGTATTCGCTTATGGAAGGCGACGTCATTTTAGGCGTGGAGGGCAGAAACGCTTACTTTGCAACCGATTTGATTTTTGCCCTGAAGGGCAAGACCGAGGGGGAGAGCGTGAACTTCGACGTGCTGCGCGGCGGCGAGAAACAGCGCGTGGAAGTCAAGCTGCGCACCGACTGCAACTTTAAAAATTCGTCCGAAATAAGCAAGCTGTGGCGCGCGCTCGGCTCGGATACGTACGAGGCGGAGGACGGCAACCTGTACTGGTGCGTCACCGCGCAGAACTGCCGCTTTTCGTTTTTCGGAACGATAGGGCGGTCGTTAGGCTATTCGTTCAAGACGGCGGGCACGATATTCAAGGTGCTTGGCGAGCTTTTGACGGGCAACCTGGGCATAAGCGCGATGGGCGGACCGGTAACCACCATAAGGCAGACGGGCGCGATTGCCGTGCAGGGCTTCCAAAGCTTTTTGCAGGTCGCGGCGTATATAGGCGTCAACCTTGCCGTTTTCAATCTGTTGCCCATACCCGCGCTGGACGGCAGCAAGGTGGTCTTCTGCGTTATCGAGTGGATATTCAAAAAGCCCGTGCCGCGCAAGGTGGAGGCGGTTATTCACGCCGTTGGCTTTGCGCTCATTCTGGGCTTTGCGGTGCTCGTCGATATATTGCAATTCACACGATGTTAATAAAAAAGCGCCCCGCAGGGCGCTTTTTTTCGTTGTAAATTATTCTTCCGTCTTGTTTTCGGTCGCGTTCTGCTCTTCGCTTTCCGCAATCGCAATATCCTCTTCCATTTTCTTAACGAATTCGCTCTCGTCAAGTCTTTTTACAACCTCTTCAAGTTCGGCTTTCTTTGCTTTCGCCGTTTTACCGCTTTGGTTTGAATACCTTTCAATCTGCTTTAAAAGATTCTTGGAAGAAAGTATAATAACGCCTACAACCGTGACGATGATGATTTCGGGAATGACGTATAAACACTGGTATACAAAGCTGTAAAAATACACGTTGGAAAGTGCGGAAATACCGAACTCCTCCGCATACCCCGCGCCCGCCGAACCGAACGCGAACGCACCCGAAAAGAAGTGGGAAATAAATCTCAGCGTTCCCGCGATAATCGCGCCCAAAGTAAATTGGGTGCGCGCCTTGCCGTTGAATACCTTAAAGCCCTTTATGCAGCCCGTAAGACCGATAGCCGCAAATGCCGCACCGTAGTCCAAAAGGAACTGCGCGGGGTGCAAAATCCAAGGGTCCTGAACCGCTTGAAGAACGCCGTAAATCAATCCCGCAACCACGCCCTTTCTCGTGCCGAACATATATGAGTAGAGCATTACGGGAAGCATGGAAGCAAACGTTATACTTCCGCCCATAGGCATTTTGAAGAACCTTACGTAGGAGAGTGCGAAGGAAAGAGCGACGCACACTGCGGCAAACGCAAGCGAGCGCGAATCGAAGCCCTTTGCGCCCCTGTCGGAAAAGAATGCGAGCAGAGCAATTCCCGCGACGAGCACCGCCGCGGAAACGTAAAGTCCCACGCTGTTTACGTCGTCCTTGGAAATCCAGTTCCATTCCGAAGCGTCGCCGCTCGTGTAGTATACGATAAGGCAGACGAGCGCAGCTACGAAAGCGGCGGCTATAACCGAGGGAACGGCTATCTTGGTCGCCTTGCAGGGTTTAACCGCAATTAACAGCGCGCCTACGACTGCAACTATTACGCACACGAGCAGGGGATAGAAGCTGATTGCAACTATATCGTCCTCTACGAACGAGCACACGGCAAAGGTGACAATCGTTGCAAAGGCGTAATCTATCGCTACTATCAGCGAAATCTTGTTTACCTTTGGCTGTTTGTCCTTTTTTATGGAAAACTTGCATACGATAAACGCAACAGTCAAAGCCAGAGTCAGCCACAGAAAAACGGTACGGCAGATGTTGGTTGCTCCGTCGAAATTGGCGAAGTAGTTCTTGATTTTCGACCAGAACGAGGACGCCAAGAGTGAAAAGTGAAACATAAAACCTCCTCAACCGCCGTAAAATTTTAAGCACCCCGAAACGTAGAATTTCGGGGTGCAAAGAAAACACTTCTTTGGTACTATCGCTCAACCATTACGTTGCCGATTCAAAGGGTATAATCTCAGCCGCGGATTATAAAATTTTCCGCAACACCCCCGACGGTTATTATATTGTGATAAAATTATATTACCAAAAGTACGCAAAGTCAATTGAATTTTAGCGGCAATTGTAATATAATGGGTGAACAGGAGAATTGAAATGTACAACTTTTACGCGTTTATGGACAGAATGAAGTATATAAGAAGGTGGTCGCTCATGCGTTCGGTGCGCGACGAAAACATTATGGAGCATTCCCAGCAGGTGGCAATGCTTGCGCACGCGCTCGCCTTAATCAACAACAAAATTTATAACGGCACCGTAGACGCGGAAAAATGCGTTATGTACGCCGTCTACCACGAGTGCGCGGAGGTTTTAACGGGCGACTTGCCCACGCCCATAAAATATTTCAACAAGTCCATTCAGGGCGCCTACAAGGGGCTGGAGGACGAAGCGTGCAACAAACTTTTAAAGATGCTGCCCCCCGAGCTGGTGGGGGAAATTACTCTCTGCGTCAAGCCCGACACGGAGAGTGCGGAGCATAAAATCGTAAAGGCGGCGGACAGGCTGGCGGCGTATATCAAGTGCCTGGAAGAGCAGCGCTGCGGCAACTCCGAATTCGAGAAAGCAAAAAAGAGTATAGAGGCGGATTTGCGCGCGCGCAACATGCCCGAGGTCGAGTACTTTATGAAGAACTTTATAAAGAGCTTCAACCTTACCCTGGACGAGCTGGAAGGCGGCATCAACGACTGAAAATAAATTACAAGCCTCTTAACCCGTGACAGGGAGGAGGGGCAAAACCAAACAAAAACAAACCCCGTGCAATGCGTCGCACGGGGATAATTATTATATTAAGTTTTGGTTTTTCGGAACCCACGTCCCGCGGTGCACAACGCCATTCGGGTTATAACCCTTGCAACTTTGGTTTGCGCATACCGAAATCGCTTAATTTAAACCGCTTCGGATTTCAGATTCCACCTTTAAAATGGTACATTGGAGTTTACCTTACCTTATCTTCGTTAGCTTTGCAAAACAGTTTTTTCATAACTTTCACTCCTTTTGCAAGACTTTTTAAGTTTGGTATATATGGTCGGGCGGTTGCCGTAAGCTATCCGCTCGTGTGCATTGAAACTATTTTTAATTTACGAAAGTCCTTGTCCGACTTTCGCCGCTACTTATCTTTCATAATAGCTTACTCCTTAAATTAATGTTGCTAGCTAACATTTTTTGTAAGTTATTTTCTTTTTGTACTTCAAGTATATCACATTTTAACCTTCTGTCAATACCTTTTTTAAAATTTTTTTATGAAAGATTTTCCATAGCCGCTCAAAAAAATTTTATTATATAATAGTGAAACGCTAACCATTTTAAAAAAATGTTGCTATAATGATAGGGATTTAAGAAAATCCGGTGGAAATATGCATCTTTTTTACGTCGATAACGCAATAGGTTTCGTTGCCGTTTTAGCGGTTATTTTGTTTTTTACCAAAACCATAGGGCTTACGTTCCGTCATTTCGGACTGCCCGAAGTTCTGGGCTTTATAATTGCGGGCATCATAATAGGTCCCGCGATATTCGGCGACTTCTGCGGCTTTACGATAATCGGTTTCGAGGGGCACGATTACTATTCGCTTCTGGAAATTTCGGCGGGCAGCAAGGGGCTGGATATCTTTTCCAAGATAGGCGTGCTGTTCTTAATGTTCTGCGCGGGGCTGGAAACCAATATCAAGGAGCTGAAAAACACCGGTCTTGCAAGCTTTCTTATAGCGCTGGCGGGCGTGTGCGTGCCGCTTTTGCTCGGCTTGCTTATTTCCTTACCGTTCGGCAACCTAGGATTAGGGGTGCACAATCTGTACAGATGTCTGTTTATCGGCACTATTTTAACGGCGACGTCGGTTGCCATAACCGTTTCGGTTTTAAAGGAGCTGGGCAAGATGAACACCAAGCTCGGCACCACCATAGTTTCCGCGGCGATAATCGACGACGTTATAGGCATAGTGCTGTTGTCCGTCGTTACGGGCTTTGCCAAGGGGAACGGCGCACCCGCGGCGAACAAGTTCGAAGCGTTCAAGGCAACTCCGTACGGCACGGTTATTATGATTATCGCCTTTTTCGTCGTGGCAATCGCTTTGGGCTTCGTCGCTATCAAAGTATTCAAATGGATGGATAAGCGCTGGGCTTCCACGCACAGAATTTCAATGTATTCGCTCGTGCTCTGCTTCGGGTACAGCTTTCTTGCGGAAAAGGTGTTCGGCGTTGCCGACATAACGGGCGCGTTTCTGGCTGGCGCGGTTTTATCGACGGTGCGCCGCGCAAGCAGGTTTATAGACCAGCAGGTCGACGTCGATACGTACACGATTTTTGCGCCCGTGTTCTTTGCGAACATCGGCATTTCTTCAATCACGTTTGCGGACGTTAAACCCGAAATACTGCTGTTTGCGTTCGTTGCCGTAATTGCCGGGCTTGCCGGCAAGATAGTAGGGTGCGGCGCCGTGTGCAAGGCGTTTAAATATTCCTGGCGCGAAAGCGCAATAGGCGGCGTGGGAATGATGGCGAGGGGCGAGGTCGCGCTTATAGTAACCTCAACCGCGATAGGCGCGGGATTGCCCGGTCATTTTATGATTATGACGGTATTGCTTATTCTGGTTTCGTCCATACTCACGCCTGTGCTTTTAAAAGTGCTGTACAAGGGAGTAAAGGAGCCCGAAAATCTGCATTTACTTATCGACCCCGACGACTAAACGGCGCTTTACCGCAACCAAGTACGGACAAACATCAGCAAAACTGAAAGCGCCGCGGCAAAATGCCGCGGCGCTTTTTCGTTCGCTTTTAATTACTTCAGATAAAAATCGTTGCCGACTTTTATTACGTCAACCTTTACGGCGGGTTCGCCCAGCGTAATTTTCAGGGCGTCGTGGTCCGTCGTCTTGCCGTCGAACTCAACGGCAAGCGTGGTCTTTTCAACCGCTGCAATGTGGCGCACTTCGCCGGACTCCGCATTCTCGATTAAGTTGCCTGCGGCAATCTGTTCGTCGTCGTCAATGGTGACGATATAGTTCTCGTCCAAGTGCTCTTCCGCGGCAATTTCGGGACTGCTGGTCAGAATGGAAGTGCCGCTGTAAATAGCGTACTTCTTGTGCGTTTTGGAAAAATCGCTCTGCAAACGCATCTCGTAGGTTGCGTTGTCGAATTTCTTGCCCAGGTTTTTGAAAAAGCCGGAAACCTTTCCTTCGTTCTTGTTTTCGTTATCAGCCATAATTTTTCACTCCTTATTTTTCGTTGGCGGAAACTTCGTCCTTAACGTGAACGTCCAACTGCCTGAAGGGTATTTCAATGCCGTTTTCGTCCAGCGCCTTTTTAATGTTGTCCAGAAGCGCAAACTTGACCGTCCAGTAATCGGGCCTGTTGCACCATACGCGTACGGTGAAATCAAGCGAGCTTTCGTTGAGTTCGCTCATCTCCACGAAGGGAGCGGGGTCCTTGAAAGCAAGCTCGTTTTCGTCGCACACCTTTTTGATAAGCTCTTTTACAAGCTTGACGTCCGAGCCGTAAGCAACCTGCATAACTATATCCACGCGCCTCGTATCCTTTGCCGAAGCGTTGACGATAACGTTGTTTGCAAGCGTGCCGTTGGGGATAACCACGGCTTTGTTGTCGGTAGTTACTATGTGCGTATAGAAAAGTTTTATGTCCTCGACCGTGCCTTCCACGCCGTTGCTCGTTATGTAGTCGCCGATTTTAAAGGGGCGCATTACTATGATTATAACACCGCCCGCAAAGTTGCCCAGCGTGCCCTGCACGGCAAGCGATATACCTATACCTATGGAGGATATAACCGCGGATATGGCGGCTATTTCGAAGCCGAGGTAGGCAATCAGGCAGACGAGAACGAGTATTTTCAAAACTATTCTCGCACTCTGCGTCGCCACGCGCGCAATGGTTTCGTCGGCGTGCTTCTTCTGGCAGGTCTTGTAAATCTTTTTGGTTACGGCGTTTATTATCGCAAACGATATAAGCAGTACTAAAATAGCGATTACTATTTTAATGCCCGTGTGCGTAAGCCAGTCAACGACGGTGCTCCACACCGCCGCCCAGTCTATGCCGCTTGCAGCTTCGCCTTCGAGTAGGTTGAAAAGCATAGTCACCTCGCGTTGCTAATTTTTAAATCAGTGGGAGAGCACCCAGTCCTTGACCTGCTCCCTTTCAATGGGCGTAATGTCCTCGTGCGTGTACTTGGACTGTGCGCCGCCGTTGGTATAAATGAAATACTTGCCTTCGGAAGTTATGTATAAAGTTTCCTCGTAACCGGTTGCCTCGCCGGGTGCGCCGAACGTGAATTTTTTGTCCAGAGCGGCGCTCTGCGTATCGTAAGTAGTTCCGTCAACAGTCTTTCTCATGTCGTTTAAACCTCTGCAAAGTATTTTACCATTATTTACCCGTTTAGTCAATACCGCTTTTCAAGTTTTGCGTTTAAAGGCAAAAAGTAAAACGCCTTTCATTTTGTGAAATTTTATCACTTTTTCAAAAGCGTAATTTTGTCAAGTAAAAATGCTTGACAACAGTCCGCAAGTGGTTTATACTTACCAAGCAAATTTATGGATAAAATTCAGTTCATGCGCCTTTGGGATTTGTACGGCAAGCTTTTAACGCCCACCCAGCAGGAAATAACCGATATGTATTTCAACCTCGATTTGACCGTTTCGGAAATAGCCGAGCAGAAGGGCATATCTCGGCAGGGCGTTTCGGAGTGTCTGAACCTCTGCAAAAAGCAGCTTAAGGAATACGACGACAAGCTGCAGCACGACAGGCTGCTGTCGGAAGGCGACCTTCTTACGTCGTTTATGATGACGGACGTCGGCATATGGGCGGAAAAATTCGTAGAGGCGCACCCCGAATATGCCGCGGATATTGCGGAGTTATCCGCGATTCTGGACAAGGATTACGGCAAAGAGATTGCCGCAGGTTTGAAAAAGTTAGGCAAAGAGTAAGGAAAAGGGAAAATAGTTATGGCGTTGTTCGCATCGTTATCCGAAAGATTAAATCATATATTTTCCAAGCTCACCAAGAGGGGCAGGCTTACCGAGCTTGAAATCAAGACGGCAATGCGCGAGGTGCGCGTGGCGCTGCTGGAAGCGGACGTCAATATAAAGGTTGCCAAACAGTTCTGCGCCGAGGTCTCCGAAAAGGCGGTGGGGCAGAAAATACTCGAAAGCCTCAACCCCGCACAGCAGGTTATAAAGATTGTAAACGAAGAGCTTATCGCGCTTATGGGCTCGCAGAACGCCAAACTGACGGTTGCGCCCAATCCGCCCACGGTCATAATGATGTGCGGCTTGCAGGGCGCGGGCAAGACCACCCTTTGCGGCAAGCTTGCGCTGCTTCTGAAAAAGGGCGGCAAAAAGCCCCTTCTGGTCGGTTGCGACGTATACCGTCCCGCGGCTATCGAACAGCTTAAAGTAGTCGGCAAAAACGTGCAGGTGGAAGTGTTCGAAAAGGGAACGCAGAACCCCGTTAAGACCGCTC
The DNA here is from genome assembly GCA_947177825.1 of uncultured Clostridia bacterium. GTDB lineage: Bacteria > Bacillota > Clostridia > Christensenellales > Borkfalkiaceae > Coproplasma. The sequence continues at coordinate 1,350 of CAMWWA010000013.1, read as the reverse complement.
CGCAGGCGATTGAATACGCAAAGTCGATGGGCTACGATACGGTTATAATCGATACCGCAGGTCGTCTGGAAATCGACGAAGCGCTGATGCAGGAGCTTGAAAATATCAAAAAGGCCGTGCGCGTGGACGAGATACTTTTAACCGTCGATTCGATGATGGGACAGGTTGCGGTAAACGTTGCAAAGACCTTTAACGAAAGGCTTGAAGTAACGGGCATAGTGCTGACCAAGCTGGACGGCGATACGCGCGGCGGCGCGTGCCTTTCCATAAAGGCGGTCACGGGCAAACCCATCAAGTTTATAGGCGTGGGCGAAAAGTCGACCGACCTCGAATATTTTTATCCCGACAGAATGGCTTCGCGAATTCTGGGCATGGGCGACGTTTTATCGCTTATCGAAAAGGCGCAGGAGGCGGTGACCGCCGAAGAAGCCAAAAAGATGCAGAAGAAGATGCTGGAAAACACCTTCACGCTGGAGGACTATCTTACTCAGTTCGAGAGTATGAAGAAGATGGGCGGCGCGCAGGCGCTCGTTTCTATGATGCCAGGACTCGGCGGAAAGATTAAGGACGGCGACATTGACGAGAGCAAGATAGAGCGCACCAGGGCGATTATACTTTCTATGACGCCCAAGGAGAGGAACGAACCTGCGGTTATAAACTCTTCAAGGAAGAAGCGCATTGCGGCGGGCTCGGGCACGAGCGTGCAGGAAGTAAACCAGCTTTTAAAGCAGTTCGAACAGACCAAGCTTTTAATGAAGCAGTTGAAAAGCGGTAAGAGAAGATTACCGTTCTAACTTCTCTGTTTATAAGCGTCGCAATACTGTGTTGCGCTCCGCGCCGCCTAAGTCGTGTACTTCGGTGTACACTCCTGTCGGTCGGTGCTCGCGCGCCTTGTCTTGCTCGCTTCTAACCAGAGGGACAATATAAAATAAAAGAAAAAATTTTTATACAAGGAGTTTTACAAATATGGCAGTAAAGATGAGACTTACGAGAATGGGCGACAAGAAGTCCCCCTTCTACAGAGTAGTCGTTATCGATTCGAGAAAGGCGCAGTCGGGCGAGTACATCGACAAAATCGGTTACGTTGACCCTTTAAAGAGCCCCGCCGAAATCAACATCGACGTTGAAAAGGCTAAGGCTTGGCTTGCAAAGGGCGTTCAGCCCACCGAAACGGTTAAAAGCTACTTGGTAAAGGTCGGCGCAATGGAGCAGTCGAAAAAGCCTTCCGCTCCCAAGACCAACGACAAGAAAAAGAAGAAGTAATTTATGGATACGTTAGCTTTAATTAAGTATATAGTCGAAAGGTTTGCCGATAAGGTAAGCGAAATCGAATATCAGGTAGAGGAAAAG
>CAMWWA010000012.1 GCA_947177825.1 uncultured Clostridia bacterium | reverse complement strand
TTTAATGCACCGCGCGCAGCCGCGCAAATCCTCGTTGACTATTTTTTTATAGCTTTCCTTCATAAGCGGCGAAAGAGAGCGGTATTCCTCGCTGCCGAAGTGCTTTTCGGCGTAGCGCGGAAACAGCTTTTTTATGCGCCTGTAACGCTTTACCTGCCGCATATACGCGTCCGAACGGGGTTTTACCAGCCCCGCGCCGCCCGTAATGACAAGTTTATCCGCATACGACGGCTCCGCAGAAAGCAGCTTTAACGCCACCCTTGCGCCGAATGAATGGGCTATTATATCCGCGCCCTTTAAATCCGCCGCGGCTATAAAGTGTTTAAGCCATTCGGCGTAATCGCCCACCGACCACGCGCTCTTTAACGGCGCGCTTGCACCGAACGCGGGCATATCGGGCGCGACGGCAAGTCTGCCGTTTTTCGCCAGCCCGTCAATCTGATAATAAAAACTCTGTCTGTTGGAAAGGTAGCCGTGCAGCAACAGCACGGGCTTGCCCTTACCCGCTTTCGTAACGCTTACGTACGCGCCGTCAAGTAATATGGGACTTTACCCCTTTATGGATTACTCGCGACCGATTACCTTCTGCATAACCAGGCAGTCCTCTCCGTCCGAATAGTACCTGGTCCGCGCGTAAACGCCTGCGAACCCGCACGAGAGATACAGCCGCATTGCAACCGAATTGGACACGCGGACTTCAAGAAAAATCTTCTCCGCGCCCCTCTCCTTTGCGTCGTCTATAAGCCCGTTAATAATCGCCTTGCCCACGCCGCTGTTTCTGTACTCCTCGGCAACCAGAACGTTTTCAAGGTCGCAGCTCTCGCACGCGGTGCAGGTACAGCCGTAACCGATAACCTCGCCGTCCTCCTCCGCAACCAGCATACAGTATGCGGGGTTTTCGAACGCCGAAGCGATGGTGCCGTAGCTCCAGCTCTCGCCCTTAAAGCATTCCTTTTCGAGTTCGGAAACACTCAATATATCTTCGTACTTACACTTGCGTACCGTCATACCAAACCAAGGCGCGCCGCGCGCTCCTCCTCCGCCTGGGGCTTTTTGACGTACAGCGCAGTAATGCCGCCGTCGTCTGCACATACCGCTTCCACGGCGGTGCAAAGGCAATCCTTAGCCTCCAGTTTCGTATACTTTGGCAGGGACAGCTCCTCGAAGCCGTACACGGGGCGTCCCTTTTCGATAAGCTTTTCACGGGACATGAAGCAGGGTTGCAGGTTGCAAACGCCGCGCGACGTATAGCCGCATACGTAGTAGTTTCCGTGAGCCGCGTCAACGGCGACCAGATAATCGCAATCGCTGTTGACATTATATGAGATAAGCTCGAACGCGGTTACACCCGACGCCCTCTTGCCGAGCGCGGTTGCATACCCCTTTATGCACGATACGCCTATCCTTATGCCCGTAAACGAACCGGGCCCCGTCACCGCGGCGAAAAAATCGCACTCCGCAGGCGTAAGCCCTGCCTTATCCAGCGCCTTGTCAATTTCGTCCATAAGCACTACCGAGTGGTTCATCGCACAGTCTGCAAGGTGGCTTACCACCCTGTTATTCCCCTTGCACGCAACCACCGTAAGATAGCGCGAGGACGTGTCCACCGCCAGATAGTTACTCACAGATAATCTCCCTGTTGGAAGGGCTTATCTTTCTGATAGTCACCTTTTTGCAGTTTTCGGGAAGCACGTCCGCAATGTTTTCCGACCACTCGATAACGCATACGCCCGTGCCCTGGAAATAGTCCGTAAGCCCAAGCTTTTCCGCTTCCGCACCGTTTTTAAGGCGGTAGCAATCGTAGTGATAAAGCTTTCCGTCGTAATCGTTCATATAGGCGTAGGTGGGACTTAAAATTTCATCCTTGATGCCCAGCCCCTGTGCTATACCCTTGCAGAACGTGGTCTTACCCGCGCCCAGTCCGCCTTCCAGCAAAACGACGTCGCCGCCGCTAAGCGTAGCCGCATATTTCTTTGCAAACTCGATGGTAGCTTGTTCGCTACCCGTTAAATAAATAGCCATACGGATACATTATACACCCGTACGGCCAAGTTTTGCAATAGATTTATTCAAACAATTTTTTTACCGCAGGCGGCAGCGCGATTACTTCGCTGTCAGGAAATATCTCAGCAGTACGCCGGCGACCAGTAGCACGCACACGACGGCTACGACGATTATCGTAATTAACGTGCGCTTGTCCAACTTCCTTGCGCCTGCCCCATCCTCGCCGTCGGGCTTGGGCGGCGTAAGCTTATCGTTAAGCTTGTTGATAAGCCGCGAAATGTGCTTGTACACGGGCAGGGTGACGACAACGGCGATTATGCACCGCATAAGGTTGAAGGGCAGTACCGAGCACCACAGATAGAAATTGTAAAAGGTTGCCTGCGTGCACCTTTCGCCGAACAGCGCCTGCATTGCGCCGACGAGCGGGTCCCAGCTCCCCTTGAAAAACAGCTGGCGGTAAAAGGGCACCAGCACCAGCCAGTTCGCCAGAATACTCATAGCCGTCGAGCAGAGCATGCCCACCGCCATTGCCAGAATCGCGCCCTTGAACGTGCGCATTTTTTTGTAAATAAGTCCCGACGGAACGACGAACGCGACGCCTATCACAAGGTCCGCAAGCTCGCCCACGAACACCGTCGAAGTGCCCTTGATTATCAGTTTGACAAGTATTTTTACAAAGACTATAATCGCGCCCGAAACGGGACCGAGCGCAAACGTTCCGATAAGCGCCGGGATATCCGAAAAGTTGAGCTCCAGCCAGAACGGAAACGCCGCCGCAATGGGAAATCCGAACACGTACAGCAAACCGGCAAGTGTTGCAAACATGGCAATAACCGCCACCCTGGTCGCGCTGAAATAGCTTTTTTTGGTCTTGTCCATAACCACTCCTTTGCGCACGAAAAATGCGCCCCGAATAAACTTCGGAGCGCAAAAACACGATATATTACCGCCTTAAATTCTTTTATCATCCGGACTGTACCGTCGGTATCGGAATTTCGCCGATTCGGGGACGGGCGCTTTTGCCCGTCCTTAGTGGACTATAACCACCGGTGGGGAATTGCACCCCGCCCCAAAGAATATTCATTTAATTTGCAGTTATATTATAGTAAGCCGAAAGCGGCTTGTCAAGCACTTTATAAGTCCTTCTTTTCGTCCTCGCCGAAGCCCATATCGGTTACGGGGTCGGCAGGCTTATAGAAGCCGCCCACGTCGAATACCCTTCCGTCGTCCACGGGCATGGGCGCCACGTAGTTACGCACGATAGTCCTGCCGGCAGGCGCCGCCTGTGCCTGCGCGTTCTGCGCGGTCTTTTTGGTCGTGTCTATCTTTGTGGTGGTCACCGTAGTCATAACCGCGTCGGGCGGATAAACGGCGTTTGCCGTCGCCGTGGAAGAGCCGCCGTCCGTCAATTGAGCGGGCTGTGCGGGAGGCGCCGTAACTACGGGCTGTGCCGCCGAAGCAAACACGTTTTTAAGCGCACGCGTCATAATCTCGGTCATCGCGTCCATATTCATACCCGCAAACTGGTCGCCGCGCTTCAGCTCGTTGATATCGTCGTGCATTGCCGCCTGGGCCGCTTTTATTTCCGCAAGCTCCTTGGCCGCCTGGGCAGCCTTCAAAGCCGCAAGCTCGGTTTCGATTCTGGTTATCTGCGCATTGTCCGCATAGCCGCCCGCAGGCATGGATTGCGCCGTTTGAGGCATTTGCTGAGGCATCTGCTGGGGCATCTGCATCATTTGCGGCATCATCATCTGAGGCATTTGCGCCTGGGACATACGCGCCATACGCTCCTCGCGGTCCTCGCGGCGGCGCTGTTCTTCGCGCTCCTCCCTGCGCTCGCGCTCGGCCTTCTCTTCCAGCCTGCGCTGCTCCTCGCGCGCCAAACGCTCCTCTTCAAGCCTGCGCTTTTTCTTTTTCGCGCTTGCAATTATGCAGATAAGAATTATGAGGAACAACAGCACTGCCGCTGCGATTACGAACCACAGCCAGTTTGTAACGAGGAATTTTACGATTTTATCCCAAAGCGTAAGCTCCCTTGCAGGCGTGGTATAAGTGAACGATTTAACCGTGAACGCCGCCGCGCTTGCTTCAAGCTCGAAATTGTCCGTATCGATAAGTTCAGCCTTAACGTAATACTGCGTTTCCCTTGCAAGGTCTTCCGCCGCAACCTCCTCGGTGCAGGCTTCGTCCGAATAGTATTTAAACCCTACGACTTCATTAAGCGAGCCGATATAACTTTCACTTGCGAATACGGGCAGCGCGCCGTCCTTTCTGGTTGCGGTGAGCACCGCCTTTGAAATGTTCCAGTCAACAGCCGCCTCGTTAGCGTTGAGTATTACTTCGGTTTCGCCGTCGAATATTGCCGCGGCAAACACGGACTTTTTCAAAGTCGCGCTCGTTGCCCACTCGTAATTTTCGGAGTCGTTCAAAGCGAACACGGCTTTGTACGAACCGACGGTCAAGCCGGGAACGGTCTTGTCAACGACGAAAGTCATTATATCCGCGTCAAACCCGTTAAAGTCCGCCGCAGTCGGTTTAATGGAAATACCCGTATAATTCAATCCGCCCTTGAACGTAGGCAGAGCAACCTGTTGACGGCTTACCATAATATTGTTTATTATAGGCGCAGTAAACTCGCCGTATTTAACGGTTAACGACTGGTTACCGTACTTAAACTTGCCGTTATCGCTCAAACCGGTAAAGTCGAGCTCGTAATCTTCGATTTCGGCTTCCGTGCCGTTGTTATATATCGCGGTAACGGTCAGCTTCGCCTTTAAGTCGTCCAAGGTGTTAGCAGTTGTATAATTCTTTTCCGAAAGCTCGGCTTTGATTTCCGTAACAACTGCATCACTGATTATCAGCGTTGCAGTCTTATCGCCAATAGTATTATAGTTCGGGTTGTCGTGCGTGAACTTTACGGTGAAATTATACGTTCCTGCGGCGCTGAAATTCGTTCCGCTCTGTCCTTCCACGCTATACGAAGGCGTTATCCACTCGGGCAAGTTGCCGCTTATTGCAAGCGTGTATTCCGTACCATTAAAGGTAACTGTTTTATCCTTAAACTCAATGCCCGACATATCGAAGTCTGCTTTGGTTATTTTCAAAGTCGCAGTCTTGTCGGGAATTGCCGCATAGTCGTCACTGCCCGTAAACTTAGCAACAATTTCATACTCGCCGACGTCAGTCGCGCCCGTAAATTCAGTGCTGCTGACTATGCCGTCAACCACCTCGTAGTACTTAACGGTTACACCCTCGGGCAAATCGCCGACTATTTCAAGCTTGTGATTTTCGCCGTCGTACTCAACCTCTGAATTTTCGAAAGTCGCGGTAATATTGTAAGTCGGCTTTGCGCTGATTGTAAGCACCGCCGTCTTGTCGGCAATATCCTTATAGTTGGGATTAGTGTGCGCGAACTTTGCCGTCACGGTGTAACCGCTCTCGTTAATCTGGTCAAACTCGAACGGCGTGGCTTGCGGCGCGCTTCCGTTATAAACGTAAGTCACCGTTACGCCGTCGGGCACGTCCGTTGCTTCAAGCTTGTGCGTTGCTTCGTCGTAAGTTACCGTTGCACCGTCGAATTTTATATCGCCCGCACCCGGATAGTCCGCCTGTTCGATTTCCAATGTGGCGGTTTTAGTCGCCGTATACTGTTCGTAGTTCGGGTTCGTATGGGTAAAGCTTATCGAATAATTATATGTACCCGCGTTGCTATATCCCGCCGCATTGTAAGTAGTTGCACTACCCGTTACGGTATAAGTCGGCGTTAAAGTTACGCCGTCTGGCAAGCCGCTTACGGTTGCCTCCAACTTTTTGTCACTTCCGTCGTACGTTACCGTCAGGTCGTCAAACGTAACCGTGGGCGTAAGAGTACCCTTGTTTATGGTAACATAGAAAATGCAGTCTTTGCCGCCGTATGCAGCGGTGAATTCAAGGTCTTCGCCCGCTTCGATATCACCGGTCACGGTTACGTCGGCAATCGCCACGGGTAAAAATCTGGTGCCGCTGTAATTCCAACGCGCCGTAACCGTAAGATGACTCTTTACGTCCGCGTCGCTAAGCGTGTCCGAATATACGAGGTTGGTTCCGTCATAATCTGCAGAAAGTTCCTCCACCTGGGCTTCGAGAACGTTTATCGTCAAATCGCCCGATTCGTTTGTATTCTTTTTAACCGCGCGCACGGCGACGCTACCGACGGTAAGTTTGTTTTGGTTATCAACGCGTTTAAAGTCATAATCCGCGTCGCCCAACGCAACCTTTGTCACGCCGTCGTCGTACACGGCTTCAACCTTGATGTACTTCTTTAAATCGGCAAGAGAATACGCGTTATAAATCTTTACGGGTTGCGCATCCTCGCCCTCGCCGTCCATTCGCAAAGTCAGTTCCAAATGGTCTATACCCTGCGTGGTGTAAGGCACTGTCATTTGAGTTGCGGCACTCTTGCCCTCGATTTTTTTATAATTATTGGTATTCGTCGGCGTAAACTGCCAGTAATATACCGTCGTACCCTCCGTCGGAGACTGGTCGGACTGCCACTCGATTGTTCCTGCCGTCGCGTTCTGTGCGCTGTTCGTAAGTTCGGGCAGTTTACCGTCGTTATACGACGTGTACAGCGGGTTGGGTAACGGTGCTGCCGTAAACTTAGGCGTAACGTTAGGGTTTGCCTTGGCAACCGTTATGGTGAAAGTCTTGTCAGTAATAGTTTCGTTACTCCATCGCTTTACCGCATCGTCGGAAAGATTCATTTTTATGGTATAAACGCCTGCCTCTATTATATTGCTCGTGTCAGTGCCCATATCCTGTACGGCACCTTCATACGGCGTATAGCTTACGTTCTGCACTTGCACTGCGGTTTCGTCGGTATGAAAGTTTTCTAACCACGCATCCGAAAAGCTGTCTATCCAGTGGTTTTGACCGTCGTATGTAGTATTAAGATTTTCCGGTACGTTTATATTCGTTTCGGTTATTGTTGTACTTAGTGAAAAGCTGAACGACAAGTAACTGTTCGCTGTTCCAGTAAAACTGGTTGCATAGCATGAAAAATATATATCTTTGATTAAGTCGGTTGCCCCATCGTTTTCGAATGTGTCAGTTGTAGAACCTGATCTTTTTGTAGAATCGTCACGGGATCCAGTACATATATTGCTAGCCTGATGAGAAGTAGGAGATACATCTCCTCGATATCCATAGTGATACTCCCACCAACTATTGGTATTTGTTGTAATATTCATACTCCCGTCAAATTTTACGGTGTATGTCGTATGTGCCGGTATTGTAATTTGAGTTTTAAAAATTACCAGATAAGCTTTGGTGTTTTTCGCACTTGATGAAGTGAACGAACCCGAAGCCGAACCATTAGCACTATTAAAAGTAAGGTCAAAAGTTGAAGCCGACATATCTGCGTATCCTGGAACCCTTCCGGAGCCATTTGCATTAGTAGGATTAGTAGCTGCAATATACTGTTTTTTCTCTGTCACTGCATACGCAAAAGTAGGTGCAACATTTGCTGTATTTGCTTCTGCGCTCACCTTATTATCTTTATTTAAAAATGAAAAAACTGTGCCAAGACAGAGTCCTGCACAGAATAAGGGCGTGAGTATATAAAGCAACGCGCGCTTTACGGCACCTTGCTTATTTCTTAAAAGTGCTTGCCCCCCCCCCCAGTCGTCATTTTAAACATCTTCATATAAGTTTCCTCACATAAAATCTACTTTTAGTGTATGGATTATATCATACGTAAATGAAAATTTCAATACTTTTCGTCAAAATTTTTTAAAATAGTGTAAAAAATTACACCAACCACTATATGTTGTGGTTGGTGATACGTTTTGCAGTAATTAAAGGACTTGCCCGCGGTGGCTCACCGCACGCAGTCCGCGTACAGGGGGAACGCCTTGCAAAGCTTGGCAACCTCCTCCGTCACGTGCGCGTACGCCTGTTCCTTCTTTTCAATAATTTCGGCGATAAGCTGTGCAATCTTGCGTGCCTCGGGCTCCTTCATTCCGCGCGAGGTCATTGCGGGGGTGCCTATTCTTATGCCGCTGGTCACGAACGGCTTTTGCGTGTCGAAAGGTATCGCGTTCTTGTTGACGGTGATATGCACCTCGTCAAGCATATGCTCCAGCTCCTTGCCCGTCATACCCTTGTCGGTCAGGTTGAGCAAAATCAGGTGGTTGTCCGTGCCGCCCGAAACCATTTTTACGCCGAGCTTTGTGAACTCATCCGCCATTGCCGCCGCGTTTTTGACTATCTGCTTCTGATATTCCTTGAATTCGGGCTGCAGCGCCTCCTTGAAAGCAACCGCCTTTGCCGCGATTACGTGCATCAAGGGGCCGCCCTGTATGCCGGGGAACACGGCTTTATCTATTGCCTTGCCGTACTCTTCCTTACACATTATTACGCCGCCGCGCGGTCCGCGCAACGTCTTGTGCGTGGTGGTGGTTACGAAATCCGCGTAGGGCACGGGCGAGGGGTGAAGCCCTGCCGCAACCAGACCTGCAATGTGCGCGATATCAACCATCATAAGCGCGCCCACCTTGTCGCAGATTGCGCGTATGCGCTTGAAGTCGATTACCCTGGGGTACGCGCTTGCGCCCGAAACTATCATTTTGGGCTTGCACTCCACCGCTATTTTTTCCATTTCGTCGTAGTCGATAACCTGCTCGTCCTCGCTTACGCCGTAGGGCACTATGTTAAAGTACTTGCCCGAAATGTTTACGGGCGAGCCGTGCGAAAGGTGACCGCCGTGCGCCAGGTTCATACCCATAACCGTGTCGCCGGGCTGCAGCATTGCAAAGAACACCGCAAGGTTTGCGCTTGCGCCCGAGTGCGGCTGAACGTTGCAGTATTCGCAACCGAATATCTGCTTAATGCGGTCGCGCGCCAAATCCTCGGCAATATCCACGAACTGGCAACCGCCGTAATAGCGGTGAGCGGGATAGCCCTCCGCATACTTGTTGGTAAGGTGGCTGCCCGCCGCCGCAAGCACCGCGGGGGATACGAAGTTTTCGCTTGCGATAAGCTCTATATTGCCCTGCTGACGGGCAAGCTCCAGCTTTAACGCCTCGGCTACTTCGGGGTCTGTCTGTTCGATTAAGGATATGTCAATCATAGTTTACTCCGTTAAAAATTTATATTTATGCAATAATTATACCATATATTTACACAATATACAATTTATTTGCATAAAGAATTTAAGTTTTGCTGTAATAATCTCAAACATCGCGCAAGCAATTAAAGGACTTGCCCGCGGTGGCTCACCGCCCGAGCCAGCCGCCGTCTACCGCAAGGGTGAAGCCGTTCACGTAGTCGGAAGCCGCGCTTGCAAGGAATACCGCCGCGCCCTCCAAATCCGCAGGGGTGCCCCACCTGCCCGCGGGGATACGCGATAAGATGTCCGCGCTGCGCTCCTCGTCCTGACGAAGCTGCTGCGTGTTGTTGGTTGCCATATAGCCGGGCGCTATCGCGTTTACGTTAATGCCGTGCGCAGCCCACTCGTTGGAAAGAGTCATGGTAAGCCCCTTGATTGCCGACTTTGAAGCCGTGTACGAGGGCACGCGTATGCCGCCCTGATAGGACAGCATGGAGGCAATGTTGATAATCTTGCCGCCGCTACCCTGCCTGATAAACTGCTTTGCAACCGCCTGGGTTAAGAAGAAAACCGTCTTTAAATTGACGTTTAAAACGCTGTCCCAGTTTTCCTCGGAAAACTCTATGGAGTCCTGCCGCTTGATTATGCCGGCGTTGTTTACCAAAATATCTATGCGCCCGTAGCGCGCAAGCGTTTTTTCTATGACCTCGGGTATAACCTCGCACGAGGACAAATCGGCGATTACGTTATAAAAATTTTCGCTGCCGATAAGCTGTTCGGTTTCGGTTGAAGGTCTGCGCGAAACGCCCACTACCTTTGCGCCCGCCTCGGCATACGCCCTGCATATGCCCTGACCGAGCCCCGTGTTGGAGCCCGTAACTATTGCCACTTTGCCCTTTAAGCTGAAAGAATCTAAAATCATATTTTCCCCCGATATTAATTTTCTTAAATATAACAACGCCGAAAAACGCAAGGTCGGATTCATTTCGACCGTTAAGCGTTTTACGACTACATTATAAACTCACGGCAAAGATTTTGCGCAAGCAAAAGATTTGCGTGAACCTTTATTATTATAGCGCAACCCCCTTAACATTTCAAGGGGGTTGGAAAAATTTATTTATCGAATTGCACGGTTGCGCCGCTTGCTATTTTATAGGTCTTGCCGCGGATTTCCAGCCACACGTCAACCGCCGAGGGATTGTAAACGCGCTCACCGTCCAGCGAGAAAACGAGGCGCTTATACGCCTGCACGTATTCGTAAACCTGTACGTTGGTAGCGTGCCAGATATCGTCGTACTCCGCCGCGCGTTTGCCCAGGTTTTCGATTACCTGCCAGTTATGGTCGTCGTCGAATTCGTAGGAGTGCCCCCACACGAAAAACAGCCAAGGCTCGCGGTGCTTGAACTCGTCGTCGGGCGACGATAAAAAGAACTTGTCCGCCAGCTTTTCAAGCTGCCCGTCGGTGTGGTGACAGGTGGGATTCCATTCCAGAAAATCTTCGGGAAGAGCGAACCCGTATGTTGGATTCGTGGTTCGCGCGTATGCCACGCCGAGGTCTGCAAGCACGCGCTTTATGTCGGCGTTATAGCCGTTGTAAGCGTACGCCATTCCGCGCACTATAGTACCGAATTTCTCTTCCAGATACGCGCGGTTATCGACCACTTCCTTTATAGCTTCTGGCAGGGGCACCTTGTTTAAAAAGATATGCCTTGCGCCGTGCAGAGCGACCTCCTGACCGCTGCCCGAAAAGGCGTTGAAGGTTGTCTGCTCGTCCATTCTGCCGTGCCAGTTTTCACAGTCGAAAAGCTTGGAATTGAGATTGAACGCGCCCTTCAAGCCGTACTTTTCAAAGACCTGCAAAAGGCGCAAATCCGCCTTAACCCCGTCGTCGTAGCTGAAGGTCATTGCCTTGGCTTTGCCGCCCGGGAAGCGCATATATTTTTCCTCGAACATCTGTCTGAACACCTGTTTACCCCCTTAATATCCCCTATTCAACGCCGTTTTCGCTGCTTTCGGTATAATTTTGCGGCTCTTCGGCAGGCTCCTTAAACAGTCCCGACGACTTTTTCCACTTGCCCGTCAGAAGGCGCGACAGGAAGAGCACCGAACGCAATACCCAGTCCGAACACATACCTATCCAGTAGCCGAACGCGCCCAGCTTAGGCAGCCCCGCGATTTTGTCAGTAGTCAGAATAAAGGACAAGCCCACGCGCATTACGAACATTGAAATTACCGCGCTGAACATTACGTATTTGACGTCGCTTGTCGCCTTTAAAATTGCAGGCGTCGTGAACGATAGCGGATAGGTTACAATCTGCATAGCCAGACAGAAATAAAGGCATTTCAAGGCTATCTGTCTTATTGCAACCAACTCCTCAAAAGTTACGTCTTTAAAGTTCCAGATGCGCACGATATACTGCGACAGCCCCAAAAACAACGCAACGCAGATTGTGTTTGCTATGTATGAGAGAAGGAACATCTTCTTCATATAGTACTTGCACTGGTCAACGTCGCCCGTGCCCACCGCCTGGCCTACCACCGTAAGACACGCCGTGCCCACTCCGCCGCCTACCATCGAGGCGTAGTTGTTCACGTGGTTTGCAATGGAATTTGCCAGCGCCTCCATATTTATGGTCTTTAAGCTGCCGTCCACGTAGAGAGGAAGTCCGTCTTCACCAATCACGGGGTCGATATAGTGGTTTACGTTGACGAACGTAGAAGTCATCAACTTGCCGAGCTGGAAGAGCGCGCTCTCTATACCCGCGGGTATCGCAAGGCGGAGTATCTTTTTTACCATTTGTTTATCGAAGCGGAACTTCTCGAAAATCCGCACCGCAACCAGATTCTTTTTATTGCCCAAAATCACGAGCATATATATCGCGGGGATAGCCCTGCACACCAGCGTTGCAAGCGCCGCACCCAGAACGCCCAGCTTTAAGACGTATAAAAACAGCGCGTCCATCGCCGCGTTGAGTCCGCAGCTTATCGCCGCGGACGACATGGTTATCATGCTCTTCCTCTGCACCCTTAAAAGCGCGGCGCAGGCGTTGAAAAGACCGATAAAGGGGAATGAAGCCGCCGTTATGTAAAAATAAATGCTCTGGAATTTGAACGTCTGGCTGGAAGGGGCGATATCGTGATACAAAAGTCTTAAAAGCGGCCAGTTGAGCGCAACGCTTAAACCGCCTATCACAAGCGAGGCTATGACCACGATTATAAGCATGTGCTTTGCGCTGCTCTTTGCCGATTCCGTATCCTTTGCGCCGAGACATTGCGAGGTTATGATTGCGCCGCCCGTCGCAAACGCCGAGAACAACTGAATAATGAGATTATTCATGTAGTCGATATTGGTTACCGCAAGGCTTGCGCTCGTGCTGTCGCCAGGCATATTAGAAACCATTATCGAATCGATAAATCCGAGTGAGGACGAAAAAATCTGCTCGATTATAATGGGCAGAATGAGCCATAAGAGCTGCTTGCCCGTAAAGAGCGTATATTTTCTTTTAATCTTTGCAGTCTTTTCCACTTGTCACTTAACTTCCCTTTCGCGCTTACGTGACATTATATATCTTCCCGTTAAAAAAGTAAAGAAAAGGGCAGGCGATAGTTGACACAAAGTTGATAAAATTTTATAATATGTATTGTGGAAGAGAAGTTAGAAGTAAAACCGGATAAGAAAAAAACAGCGCTGAAAATATTGAAGCAATACGCCGTGATTACGCTGGGCTGTATTTTATACGCAACCGGCATTTCGCTGTTCGTAGAATCGGCAGGGCTGTTTTCGGGCGGGATGACGGGTATTTCGCTGATAGTCGGCGAAATCACCAAGTTCCCCTCGGGCTACCTCTATATCATCTTCAACGTCCCTATGTTCATAATCGGGCTTATCTTTTTCGGATGGAAGTTCCTTTTATCCACGGGATACGCTACCGTCGTTTCGGGACTTTTAATGCGCCTCGGCAGATATCTAATGACCGACGTTATAAAACAGCCTTTCACGGATAACGTTCTGATTAACGCGGTTGTCGGCGGAGTGCTGTTCGGCATAGGTATGGGTCTTATCTTCCGTATGGGCGCAACGACGGCGGGCACGGACGTAATAGTAAAACTTTTGCGCAGGCGCTTCCGCCACTTAAAGACGGGAATGATATCTATGGTAACCGATATGATTGTCGTAGGTTGTTCGCTGTTTATCCCCTGCGAGGGAAACAAATTCGACAGGCTTTTCTATACGGCGCTTCACGTCGTGGTGTTTACCCTCGTATTCGACTGGGTTTTATACGGCGGCAACTCGGCAAAGACGGTATTCATTATCACAGCGAAAGAAAAATGCGAGAGCGTTATTAACAGAATTTTAAAGGATATAGACACGGGCGCGACGGTCGTGGACGCACATGGTGCGTACACCAAGGAAGAAAAGGTTATGATTATGTGCGTGGTAAAGCCTTTCCTCTACCCCCGCCTCCGCGACGTAGTGCACGAGGAGGACAAAAAGGCGTTTATGATTGTTTCCTCCGCCAAGGAGATTTACGGCGAGGGATACCAGAATCCCGAGGACGCGGAATTGTAGTGATGAACTTAAATAAAAACCGCGCGGCGACAGCCGCGCGGTTTATTTTATTTACTTTTTACTTATTAGCCGCGGTATATATGGCAAGCATATCTTCAACGTGCAGTTTCATACAGCTGCCCTTGCTGCCGCCGTTGTTGGCTGCGCACTTTTCCGCCATCAGCTTCAAATCGGCTTCGGTCGGGTTTACGCCCAGCTGCTTTATAGACGTGGGCAGTCCCATCTTTGCAAACCACTCCTCCGCCGCCTCAATGCCCTTTAAGGCAAGCTCGCCGCAGGTGCCGTTGGGGCGCACGCCCATAACCTGCACCGCAAATTTGTGGAAGCGGTTTAAACAGTTTTTATATACGTACCTCGCCCAGCTTCCCCACACCGCCGTAAGCGCCGCGCCGTGGGGCGTATCGTAGAGTGCGGAAAGCTCGTGACCGAGCGAGTGCGTGCACCAGTCGCCGCCGTCGCCGCCGCAAGCCGTAAGACCGTTGTGCGAAAGCGAGCTCGCCCACATAAGATTTGCGCGCGCCTCGTAGTTTGATAAATCGCGCATAACTACTTTGGAAGAGGATATAACCGTAGTCATCAAAGCTTCGGCAATCGAGTCGGTAAGCTTTAAGGTTTCGCCGCCCGTCAGATATCTTTCCAGAGTATGCATTAAAATATCCGCGCAGCCGCACGCCGTGGCATATGCGGGCACCGACGCGGTAAGCTCGGGGTTCATAATTGCAAACACGGGGCGCGAAAGCTCGGCGTTGACTCCGCGTTTGGTAGCCGTTTGGTCGTTGGTTATGACCGACGATTTGCTCATTTCGCTGCCCGCCGCCGCAATGGTAAGCACCACGCCCACGGGTATGGTGCCCTGGGGCACGCGCTTATTGCAGTAGTAGTCCCAGACGTCGCCGCCGCCGAAGCAGCCCATACCTATCGCCTTTGCCGAGTCTATTACGCTGCCGCCGCCGACCGCGAGAATAAAGTCCACGCCCTTCTCTTTGCACAGCTTTATGCCCTCGTTGACGAGCGACAGACGGGGATTGGGCTTAACTCCGCCCAGCTCGACAACCGCCGCGCCGGCGCGCTCCAGCGCCCATCCCACGCGTTTGACAAGTCCGCTCTTAACGGCGCTTTGCCCGCCGTAGTGCAGCAGCACGCACTTGCATTTTCTCTCCGCGATAAGACCTTCCAGCTGCTCCTCGCTGCCCCGTCCGAAGCACACCTTGGTAGGCGCGCAATACGAAAAATCGTACATATAAATTCCCCCTGTTTTGACTTTACACCGTTATTATACTATGCTTTGGGCAGATAATCAATAGCAAGCTTTAAAATACGCGTTGACTTTTCGCGCGCGCACGGGTATAATCAATAAAAGCAAGAGGTGTTAAATGAAAAAATCAATCTGCGTAATTTTTACGGGCGGCACGATAGGAAGCGATACCGAGGGCAACCGCATATCGCTGTTTCAGGGAAGCAGAAAACTGCTTATCGAAAAATACCGCGAACAGGCGGGCAGCGATATAAATTTCGATATGCTTACGCCCATAAATATTCTCAGCGAAAATATACAGCCCGACGACCTTGAAAAGGTGTACAACTGCGTGAAAGGCGTGGATATATCCCTTTACGACGGCATTATTATCACGCACGGCACGGATACGCTGTGCTTTACCGTAAACCTGTTCAGCCAGCTCTTCTGCCGCTGCCCCATACCCGTGGTATTCGTTTCTGCGCTGTATCCATTGACCGACGCGCGCAGCAACGGACTGAAAAATTTTGCCGGCGCCGTGGACTTTATAGAAAAATCCAAAATAGGCGGAGTTTACTGCGCGTTTGCAAACGACGGCGAAAACTGCAAGATACATCTTGCGTCGAGGCTTATCTACCCCGACGAGATTAACGGCTTTTACCACAGCGCGATGGACGCGCACTTTGCAGAGATAGTGGACGGCGAAATAAAGTACAATTCTTCCCCTCTTCTGCCCACCTTGGAAGAAATAAAAAAATGCAAGGCGCAGCCCGTGGAATTCGCACTGTGCGACAAGATAATGCTTATAACCATGCGCTCGCTTTTAAACTTCGAGGTCTACGACTTTTCCAAGGTCAAGCCGCAGGCGGTCATAGTCGAGCTTTCGCACAGCGGCACGGTATGCACCGAGGGCGACGTTTTAAACTTTAAACATTTCGCGCGCTACTGCGAGGCGTGCGGCGTGAGCCTGGTGTTAGGTCCCATAATGAGATGGGCGGGCGTTTACGCGAGTATGAGCGACCTGCCGCGCAACGTAATAGTTTCCGAAACCACCATTGAAATGACCATTGTAAAGGTTATGACGGCGCTGGGCGCAAACCTGCCCGCCAACGCCTATTTCGACA
>CAMWWA010000011.1 GCA_947177825.1 uncultured Clostridia bacterium | reverse complement strand
CTTGCCTCTGCGACGGGGCGGAAGCCTTCTCTTCGGGCACTTGCCGTCAGGGCATTCACCGTCGCCGTCGGGGCATTTATCGTCGGGGCACTCTTCCCCGGGGCACTTGCCGTCGTCATCGTCGCAATCACCGTCCGGACATTCGTCTTCGGTGGTCTTTTCGTCCTTAACTTCCTGCGTAAGTTGAGTGGTTCCCTGCGTGGCGGTGTCGCCCGAATCGGCGTGCATACAGCCCGCAAAGGGCAGAGCAAGCAAAAGAGCTGCGGTGCAAATGATACTTAATTTAATCTTTTTCATATTCACAGTATGTAAAATACTTGAAAAAATTATGCGCCCGTGCTATCATAATGTCATCTGAATTCAAAGGTGCGCCTGAGAGTGAAGAGCCTGAATATCCGTGCGTAATTTTTGCGTGCGTTTTTTGTGTTCTCTCTTGCGGTGCGCGGGGAGTTTTTTTATGTCCGAAAACAGAATTGCAATAATAAGCATTATCGTCGAAAAGCGCGAGGCAAGCGCGCAAATCAACGGCATCTTATCCGCCCACGGTGACTACGTTGTGGGCAGAATGGGAATACCGTATAGGCAGAAGGGCGTTTCGGTTTTGTGTATCGTGGTGGACGCGCCTACTGAAATTATCAACCAGATTACGGGCAAAATCGGTATGCTTGACGGAGTTTCCGCCAAGACCGTTACGAGTAAGAAGTGAATCATTAAGGAGAATATAGAAATGAAAGGGAAAAAGATATTGGTTTCGGTTTGCGCTCTTGCACTGTGCGCGGGCGTGTCAGCTATGACAGTAGGCTGCAATAAGAATAATACGAAAGGGGTTACTCTCGTTGAGGTGAGCTCCGACGACGTCGGCAGGGTGGACGGAATTTCGTATTACGTTGTACCCGAGCCTGCGGCAACGGCAAAAGTAAAGGCACTTACGGCTGCAGGAACTGAGTACTCGAACGTGGCAAGCCTTCAACAGCTCTACGGGGAGGAAAGCTATCCGCAGGCGGTTCTGGTTGCAAAAAAGAGCTTGATAGAAAACGACGGCGCTTTCGTCAACAAGTTTTTAACCGAGTATGCAGCCACCGCAAACTGGCTTGACGCCCAAACTTCATATACCGAAATTGTCACGGCAATCAACTCGCACGGCGGCACGACGTTAAAAGCGCCCATGCTGTCGGCTACGGTTGTGAAAAACTGCAACATTTACTTTAAAAAGGCGGCTGAGGCGAAGCAGGGTATTTTAAGCTATATGAACTCGGTAAACGCAATCAGCCCCGCAATGTTCGGACAGTGCGAGGACGCGTTCTTCTGCAACGTTGACGGAATATCCGCAACGACTGTAAACCAAAGCAAGACGACCGTTTCGGTCTATATGCCCGACGGCGCGCCCGCGCTTTCTATGGCAAAGATGATGTGCGCAACGCCCGACGTCGGCAAAACGCTCGACTTTCACGTTATTGCCGCAAATGCAATCAACTCCTGCGTGACTTATAGTGACGAGGCAAGCAACGCGGATTTGTGCGTACTGCCCGTAAACGCCGCGGCAAAGCTGTTGGGCAACGGCAGCAGATATCAGCTGTTGGGCGGCGTAACGCACGGCAATCTGTTTATTATTTCTTCCGACGGCACTTTGTTAACTGCGGACAATCTGTCGCAGAAATTGGAAGGCAAAAGCGTGGGGGTAGTCAATCTTTCCGCCGTGCCCGGACTGACCTTCAAAATGATTTTGGAAAAATACTATATCGAATACACGCAGGGGAGCGTATGACCGCATTTTTAAAGCGCCACGGACTGAGCGTAGCTTTTGCCGTGCTTTCAATAGCCTTTATGTTTGCCGCGTGGGCGGTGAGCTGGAGCGTGAAGCCCAACGAGCTAATCATACCGTCGATTGGCAAAACGCTCCTGCAGTTTTTTAAGCTGTTTGCCGAGGGCGCTTTCTGGAAGGCGCTGGGTATGACGCTGGCGCGCACTCTTGCGGCGGTTGTCTTATCCTTTGTAATTGCCGCGCTCTGTATAGTGTTGGGACTGATATACGCGCCCTTCAAAAATTTTTTCAGCCCTATAATCGCCGTATGCCGCACGGTGCCTACGATGGCGGTTACGCTTATCATAATGCTCACGTTTAAGGCATTTACGCCCGTTGTTGTCACTATGCTTGTCGTCTTTCCCATGTTTTACGCGCAGATATCCGCCGCTGTCGATGGCGTTGATAAAGAGCTTCTGGATATGGCTAAGGTGTACGGCGTAAAAAGGCGCGCCGTATTTTCCAAAATAATAATTCCGCAGATTGCGCCCGCCATAGTTATGCAGCTGGGTACGGTGCTTTCGTTCGCCTTAAAGCTTACAATCTCCGCCGAGGTGCTCGCCTATGCCGGCAACGGTATCGGCGAAATGATGAAGTCGGCAAACTTTGCAACCCAAATTGCACGTCTGGCCGCGCTGACGCTGGTATCCGTAGTTGCGGGGCTGTTAATCGAAGGGTTGTTTTTCGTCATAACCAGGGTTTCGTTCAGGTGGAAACGGACATGATATCGATTAAGAATTTAACAAAAAAATATCAAAGCCGCGCCGTCTATGAAAATTTCAGCCTTGATATAGAGGATAGCGGAATAACCTGTATTCTCGGCGAAAGCGGCTGCGGCAAGACCACGCTTTTAAACGCCGTTGCGGGGCTGATTAATTACGAGGGCGAAATTACCAAAAAAAGCGTATCCTACGTCTTTCAGAATTCGCGGCTTATGCCAAATCTGACGGTTGAAGACAACCTTAAATTTATCGGCGCGGACGGCGGCGAGGCAAAAAAAATGCTCGAAAAGGTGGGGCTTGGCGACAAGTTGAAT
Source organism: uncultured Clostridia bacterium (assembly GCA_947177825.1). Lineage (GTDB taxonomy): Bacteria > Bacillota > Clostridia > Christensenellales > Borkfalkiaceae > Coproplasma. The sequence continues at coordinate 13,370 of CAMWWA010000011.1, read as the reverse complement.
TCATATCCTGCTCAGCTGTCGGGCGGCGAGGCGCAGAGGGTATCTCTTTGCCGTGCGTTTTTAAAGAAGTCGGAAGTGCTTTTAATGGACGAACCTTTTTCCTCGCTCGATTTAAAGACCAAGCTTTCAGTAATGGAACTTTTCAAAGCTTTGCAGGCGGAAGAGGGGCGTTGCACGCTGTTTGTCACGCACGACGTCGACGAGGCTGTGTTCCTTGCCGACCGCATAGTGGTAATAAATAAAGGCGCAATCTTATGCGATTTAAAAAATGAAAACAAATGCGCATACGGCGGAAATTCACAACTGCGAGAACGCATAATGCAGACTTTGATTAAATAAAATAAAGCCCCGCGGCAAACGCCACGGGGCTTTTGTAATACATTTTTTAAACGTTGAATCTGAACAAAATAACGTCGCCGTCCTTAACGACGTATTCCTTGCCTTCGCTGCGCACCTTGCCTTTCTCGCGCGCGCCCACGAGTCCGCCGCACTCCAGAAGGGTGGCGTAGTCAACGACCTCGGCTCTAATAAATCCCTTTTCGAAATCGCTGTGAATAACGCCTGCCGCCTGCGGCGCCTTTGTACCGTTGACGATTGTCCAGGCTCTGGTTTCCTTTTCGCCTGCGGTGAGGTAGGAAATAAGCCCCAACAGGGAGTAGCTCTTTTTAATAAGGCGGTTAAGTCCGCTCTCGCTAAGTCCAAGTTCCTCCAAAAATACCGCGCACTCTTCGGGCTCCATCTGCGAAAGCTCATCCTCGGTCTTTGCGCATATGACCATAACTTCACTGTTTTCGCCTTTTGCGTATTCCTTGACTTTGACCACGAATGGTATATCGTCCTCGGGCTTGCCCATATCGAATTCCGAAATGTTCGCCGCGTAGATTACGGGCTTTGCGGTCAGCAGGAAGAGGTTGTCCATAAACTGCTTTTCGCTCTCGTCGCACGCAAAAAGGCGCGCCGGCTTTTCTTCGGAAAGGAATTTTTCCAGCCTTTCCAAAAGCGCGTATTCCGCGGCGGCTTCCTTGTTCGCGCCGCCCTTTGCGGTGTTGCGTATTCTGTCCTGCCGCTTGTTCACAGCCTCTATGTCCGCAAGAATAAGCTCCAAAGTAATGGTGGTAATGTCCGCAACGGGGTCAACGGCATTACTTACGTGCGTAACGTTCTCGTCCTCGAAGCAGCGCACAACGTGAACAATTGCGTCGCACTCTCTTATATGCGATAAAAATTTATTGCCCAGACCTTCGCCGCGCGAAGCGCCCTTCACAAGTCCTGCAATGTCCACGAATTCCACGATAGCGGGGGTGACCTTCTTGCTCTGATAGAGTGCCGCAAGCTTGTCAAGTCTTTCGTCGGGCACCGCAACCACGCCTACGTTGGGTTCTATGGTGCAAAAGGGATAGTTAGCGGCTTCCGCGCCCGCGTGGGTTATTGCGTTGAATAAAGTCGATTTGCCCACGTTGGGCAGACCTACTACGCCTAATTTCATAGTAATAATTCCTTACGTCGTTTATTTATCCCATTATAATATAAACACCGAAAAATTCAAAACGCTTTGCGCTAAAAGTTGCCAAAATTTTATGCGTGTGATAAAATGTAGCAAAACGAAAAGGTGCTTTATGGATTACAAAAAATATATTGCGGAAAAAATCAAGGTTGACGGCGTTTCGGCAGACGAAATAGCGGAGGCGATAGCCATACCTCCCAACACCGAAATGGGCGACTACGCATTACCCTGTTTCAAATTTTCGAAGGTGCTGCGCCAGTCACCCGTTGCAATCGCGCAAAATCTTGCAGGAAATATAGGAACGGACGACGTTATTGCGGAAGTCACCGCGCTCAACGGTTACCTCAATTTCAAGCTCAATAAGACGGGGCTTGCCGAAGCAACGCTTGACCGTATCGAAAGCGAAGGCGCAAAATACGGTTCCTCGGAAATCGGTACGGGCAAGACTGTTTGCATAGATTATTCTTCCGTAAACATTGCAAAGCCCTTCCATATCGGTCACCTTTCCACGACGGTCATAGGCGGCGCACTGTACAAAATATACGATTTCCTCGGCTATAAAGTGGTAGGTATAAACCACTTGGGCGACTACGGCACGCAGTTCGGCAAGCTCATCTGCGCTTACAAGCACTGGGGCAACAGGGAGGAAGTCGAAAAGGGCGGCATACACGCCGTAAACGATTTGTACGTGCGTTTCAACAGCGAGGCGACCGAAGAAATGGAGGCGGAAGCAAGAGAGTATTTCCGCCTTATCGAGAGCGGCGACAAGGAAGCAAACGAAATTTTCGAATGGTTCAAGTCGCTCACGCTTGCCTACGTAAACAAAATTTACGAACGTCTCGGCGTTAAGTTCGACAGCTTCAACGGCGAGCGGTTCTATTCGGACAAGATGCAGCCCGTCATCGACGAGCTCAAGGAAAAGCGACTTTTAAAGGTCAGTGAGGGGGCAAGAATAGTTGATTTGGAGCCCTACTCAATGCCGCCCTGCCTGATATTGCGTTCGGACGGCGCTTCGCTGTACGCCACGCGCGACCTCGCGGCGGCGTATTACCGCAAAGACACGTACGATTTTTATAAGTGTCTGTACGTGGTTGCGTATCAGCAGAATCTGCACTTCAAGCAGATTTTCAAAGTGCTGGAATTGCTCGGCAAGGACTGGGCAAAGGATATGGTGCACGTCGCATACGGAATGGTTTCGCTTGAGGACGGCGCAATGTCCACGCGCAAGGGCAAAGTCGTATGGTTGGAAGACGTAATAAACAAGTGCGTAGAAAAGGCTTATAAAGTTATCGAGGATAAAAATCCCGACCTCGAAAACAAGCGCGAAATTGCCGAAAAGGTGGGCGTGGGTTCCGTAATTTTCGGCGCGCTTTACAACAATAAAATCAAGGATATAGTTTTCTCATACGACAAGGTTTTAAGCTTCGACGGGGAAACGGGCGTTTACTGCCAGTATACTTGTGCGCGCGCCAATTCGGTTTTGCAAAAGGCAAAGGGTATGCAGTTTAAAACGCGCAAGCCTGCCGGACTTTTACCGCAGGAATACGAAGTTATCAAATGCCTTGCTTCATTCCCCGACACGGTCAAGGACGCGGCGGAAAAGTACGAGCCCAGCTATATTGCGCGCTACGCGGTCGACCTTTCGCAAAAATTCAATAAATTTTATTTCGACTGCAAAATTCTTACAGCCGAAGAGGAAAGCAGAGGCTTCCGCGTAAGACTGACCGAAGCGACCTTGCAGACCTTACAGAACGCCCTTTCGCTGCTGGGTATAGGCGTGCCCGATAAAATGTAATTATGTACAAAGCGGTTATTTTCGATTTGGACGGCACGCTGTTGGACAGCTTAAACGACATATTAGCCGTGCTCAACCATACGCTTGATAAGTTCGGCTTGCCGCGGATTACGCGCGGACAGGCGCAATCGTATATCGGCGACGGCGCAAGGGAGCTTGTCCGTCTTGCCATAGGCAAAGACAACGCGCACAGACTGGACGAAATTCTTGCTTACTATAAAACGGAATACGCAAAAAGCGATAACGGGCTGGCGAGTCTGTACGAGGGCGAGGAAGAAGCGCTTTACGCACTTAAGGAAAGGAGTGTAAAGATTGCAATCCTGACCAATAAGCCGCATAACGCCGCAATGAGAGCGAACGGAATTTTCTTTGAAAGATTCGCTTTCGATTGCGTGCAGGGGCAGACGGAAGGAATTCCGTTAAAACCTTCTCCGCAGTCCGTGAATTACGTTTTGGACAAGCTCGGTGTAAAAGTAAAAGACTGCCTTTTCGTGGGCGACGGTGAAGCAGATATCAAGGCGGCGGAAAGCGTAGGTATGGACTGTGTTTCCGTGCTGTGGGGATATCGCACGAAGGAGCAGTTAAAAGCGGCGGGCGCAACGAGGTTCGCCGAAAACTTTAAAAAATTACGGCACGAAATTTTAGGCTAAACAATTGAAATTTTTACCATATTATGGTAAGATAAATATATCAAAAATAATAATTTTCAGGAGTGTAAAAAAATGAAAAGATGTACTGTATGCGGCGAAATAGTTGCAGATGACGTAGAAGTTTGCCCTGTTTGCAAGGCTAAGACCTTTGCTCCCGTTGAGGAAGCTGCGGCTTATGCCTGCGAACACCACGTAGGCGACGGCGTTGTCGAGGATAAGGAAGTAATGGCGGGACTCAAAGCCAATTTCGAGGGCGAGTGCACCGAAGTAGGAATGTATCTTGCTATGGCAAGAGTTGCCGACCGTGAGGGTTATCCCGAAATTGCGGAAGCTTATAAGCGTTACGCTTACGAAGAGGCTGAACACGCAAGCAAGTTTGCGGAGCTTCTCGGCGAAGTGGTTACGCCTTCCACAAAGAAGAACCTCGAACTCCGTGCGGCGGCTGAAGCAGGCGCGTGCGAAGGCAAGCTTGCACTTGCAAAGAAGGCTAAGCAGCTCGGCTACGACGCAATTCACGATACCGTTCACGAAATGGCAAAGGACGAGGCTCGTCACGGCGCAGGCTTTAAGGGGCTTTTGAAGAGATATTTCGGCAAATAATTGTGAATTACCGTTTTACATATAAGGGTATAGTGCGCGATTTGCCCGTTTATGAAGTGGGTGGCGGATTAAAGATTGCTTATCTTGACAGTTTTTGCGATTTCGAACTTGTAAAAGCTCTCTCGCAGGATATGGCGGAAGCAATTGCGGAAAACCACCGTTTTCAGTCGGCTGAAAGGGTAGTTATCCTTACCGCGGTCAGCAAGGGCGTTCCGTTTGCCTATACGGTAGCCAATGCGCTTTCCCAAGCGTGCGCGGATAAAAGGATAGAAATTGCCGTTGCGCGCAAGGAAAACAAAAAGTTTTACGGCAAAGTTGTAACCGTCGGCAAAACTTCCATAACCTCCGCGGAGGGAGGAGACCTTTTGGTGCTTGCCGAAAACGAGGTTAAAAAGCTACATGGCGCTAACGTGGTTCTGCTTGACGATATGTATTCGACGGGTGCTTCCTTAAAAGCTTTGGAAGAGCTTGCAAATACGTGCGGAGCGACCGTAATAGACAGCGTGGTTGCGGTATGGGAAACGGGAGACGAAAGTCTTACTCCTCCCGTAAAATATATGGCTAAATTACCTCTTATAAAATAGGCGTTCGAAAGACGGAAAATCAAATTGAAAACAATAAAGCGGGGCGGCAATTTCCGTCCCGTTTTTTAATGCGGTTTTTTAACTTTATATAATGCGGTGCGCATATAATGAATTAAAGGGGCAAGGGGGAAAACCTTTGCGCCTTAATTCTTAAGATAAGGTAAAATTATATATGTGTTTCTGCTGTAATAATTCTCGTTCCGGCAACTCGTGCGGTTGCGGGTTATTGTCCTTGTTAAGTGGCAACAATAGCGGTTGCGGATGCAATTCCAACCGTTCGGGCTGCGGTTGCAACAACGGTTGCGGATGCAATTCAAGCCGCTCCGGCAGCGGCTGCAATAGCGGTTGCTGGTTCAACTGGTGCAACGGTTGGAGCGGCGGCAACGGTTTCAGCACACAGAGCGACGGTAACGGCTGCGGCTGCAACAGCGGCTGCGGATGCAATTCCAATCGTTCGGGCTGCGGCTGCAACGGCGGTTGCGGTTGTAACAACTGAATCGGCTATAACGGGGAGCGGCAATAATAAGCCGTTCCCCGTTTAATTTGCATAACGGTCGTATTTAAGTCAAAAATAATAGTATGCGCGCAATTTTGGAGCAAATAAAATACTTTTCGGACAAGCGCTTTTCCACACTTGCGGGAACGCTGGTCTATTTTCTGCTTATGTCGGTCACGCCGTTTCTATTCTGGCTTGCTCTGCTGGTGGGGGACGTTGATTTCAGCCATATTATATCTCATGAATTTTTTTCTGCGGTTGCTCCCGTTCTGGAATATCTGCAAACTTCCGCGGTGGGCGCCGCAAGCAGTGCGGGGGTTATACTCGTTTTAACTTCACTGTGGTCGTCCACGAATTTTTTCTATCATCTGAGGCGCAGCGGAGAAATAATTTACGACAGCAGAGTAAACAGAGGCGGTTTCAGTTTGCGGTTTTCTTCGCTGCTTGCCGTTTTTTTAACCATAATTTTGGTTGCGCTTGCCGCTGCGGTTCCCTTTTTGAGCTATAGCGTGCTGCAAATCATAATGCCAGATTTCGTGGCGCAGTGCATATCGCTCGTGTTCGTAACCATGCTCGCGTTCTTCGTTGCTTATTTTTTAAACGTTTTTGCTTGCCCTTACAAGCTCGGCTTCGAAAATACAATGCCGGGCGTTATGCTGACGGTTACGCTTTGGCTGTTGTGCGTGGTCGGCTTTTCAATATACCTGATGTTTGCAAATCCTCAAAAGCTGTACGGTGCGATTGCGGCGGTTATCGTGTTTCTGTTCTGGTGCTATCTGATGGTCAATAGCCTGGTAATAGGTATAATTTACAACGGTAAACTCGTCAATCCCGTTGAAAGAAAATTTTTAAAATAAAAGCAACCGTCCGAATCTTCGGACGGTTGCTCATTTATTATTCCAATATAAGAACGTTGGAGGGCTGAACGCTGCTGAACGTGAATTTATATCCAATGCTGAGCGCGGCGATTGCTTCGCAATCTGCTCACCGCGACAGCGTACCAGGTTCCACGTAGAAGCGCATCCAAACGTGCGTGCGCTGTTTGATGACCCCGATTTTAAAGCGGTATAACACAAAGAAAGTTTTTCAACATAAAATTATCCCCTCAGCAATATGCCGAGGGGAGCATTTTTTAATGATAATTCAATTTGATTCAGTTTGATAAATGGTGTTTGGCTTTGAGTCGCTGAATGAGTTATTCAGTGTAGTATAATTAAAGCTGTTAATCGACCCTATTTTAATAAAATCAAATTCACCGCAACTGCGGAAAGCCTCTGCTCGGATTTCTTTAATAGAGGGGTAAATCGTAACACTATTCAAACCATAGCAATTAAAGAAAGCTTCTGTATCGATTATTTTTACGGTATTAGGAATTACAACGCTTGTGATCTTTGTGCAATTATAGAAAGCCTTTCCCAACACGATGCTGACGTCGGCATTGTTGTATGTCGCGGGAATAACTAATGCGCCCTCAATATTTTTGTTTGTGGTTTTAACACCGTAAGTACCATCGCTCTGTTCGACAAACACTAAATTATCATTTGGTTTGTTGTTCGAAGGCGTTTCATCTGCATTGCCATTGCATGCAGCAAGGGCAAAGGCTGTTACTGCAGAAGTCACAAAAAGAATAAGTGCAACGATTAAGCTTTTAATCTTTTTCATATTACTGAAACCTCATTAGTATTTAATCGATACCGCACATGCAAGCGCTCCGGGACCGATATGGCAGGAAACGCTGAGGGAGAGGGGGTTGATGCACTCGATTTTAAGGTCGGGGAATCTCTCTTCAAGCTCGGCGGCAAAAATCTTCGCCTCTTCCAGATTCTCGGTATGCGCAACGGCAAGGCTCATTTTGCCCTTTGCTCTCAGCTCTGCAAATCTGTTTTTCAGGTCGCTGTCAATGGCGTTAATCATCGTCGTCTTAGCGTCGACAAGCTTTCTAACCTTTGCAAACTGGTCAAGTTTGAAACCCTGAATCTGCAAAACGGGCTTAATTTTCAAAAGCGTGCCTATCATCGCAACCGCAGGGGTAAGCCTGCCGCCCTTTTTCAGATATTTCAGCGTATCTACCATGATATAAATGGAGGACTGCATTTTCGTCTCAATTAGCCAGTCGCGGATTTCTTCCGCGCTCTTGCCGTCTTTTATCATATCAAGCGCGTCCATAACGCTCCTGCGCATGGTTATGGAAATTCTCTGGTTATCGATTACGTAAACCTTTCCCGCATACTCGGTCTCCGCAAGGTGCGAAAGGGTATGGCAGGTTTCGGAAAGACCGCTCGACATAGGAATATGTATAATCTTGTCGTAGTCCTTCAAAATTTTGTTCCAGAGCTCGCCAACGTCGAATGCGCTGGGCTGCGAGGTGGAAACCTGTGCGTCGGACTTCAGCTTTTCGTAAAACTGTTCCTGAGACAGAGTCAGGTCCTCGAAATACTGTTCGCCGTCGATTAAAACGGGCATGGGCACGACGAAGATGCCAAGCTCCTTTGCCTCATCCTGAGTAATACCGCTGTTGCTGTCGGTAACGATTGCTATTTTCATAAGTAAACCCTCTTAAAAAACTAAAAACTATGCGCTTATTATAACAATAAACCGTTGACAAGTCAACTGATTTGCGGCGCGTGATTAAATCTCCGCAATTGCCTCGATTTCCACAAGGCAGCCCTTGGGAATGTCCTTGACCGCCACGCAACTTCTCGCGGGGGAGGAGGTGAAGTATTTGGCGTACACCGCGTTAAACGCCGCAAAGTCCTTTATGTCTGCAAGGAAGCAGACCGTTTTGACAACTTTATCAATGGAGGAGCCTGCGGCTTCCAAAAGCGCCTTTACGTTTTTGCACGACTGTTCGGTTTGTCCCGCAACATCGTTTGCTTCAACAATGCCGGTGGCGGGGTTAACGGGTATTTGTCCGCTGGTAAACACAAGTCCGCCGACTATTTTTGCCTGTGAGTAGGGGCCTATCGCGGCAGGTGCCTTATCCGTTGATACGGTTTTCATATAAAAATTACCTCCAAATCAGTTAATAACTTTAAATCCGCCTGCTTTCAGGCTGTCTTTAATGAGTTTTATATGCTCGAAATCGCGCGTTTCAATCTGCAATTTCAGATAGCAGCCGTTAATGGCCGAGCCTTCGTTCGTTCTCTCGTGCAGTACGGCGGTTACGTTTCCTCCGCAGTTTGCAACTATTTCGGAAACGCCCACAAGCTGCCCGGGCTTATCCGTCAGCTCGAGAGTGAGAGAGCACTGCCTGCCGCTCATCAGAAGTCCGCGGCTTATTACGCGCGAAAGAATAGTAACGTCAATGTTGCCTCCCGATACTAGGCAGACGACTTTTTTGCCCTTGGAGTTAGGGATTTTATTGAACATAACGGCGGCAAGAGCAACCGCGCCGGCGCCCTCGGCAATCATTTTCTGCTTTTCGATAAGCGTTAAAATGGCGGCGGAAACCTGGTCGTCGTTTACGGTAACGACTCCGTCAACGTATTTGGAACAGATATCGAAAGTAAGGTGCCCGGGCTCTTTGACCGCAATGCCGTCGGCAACGGTGGAAACGGAGGGCAGAGTTTCGATTTTATGGTGTTCGAGCGAGTTAGCCATACTAGGCGCACCCGTCGATTGCACGCCGTACACGCGCACCTTGGAATTGAGCGACTTAACGGCGAAAGCCACGCCCGAAACGAGTCCGCCGCCGCCCACTGGTACGACTACGATATCGGCGTCCTTAATCTGTTCCATAATTTCAAGTCCGATTGTGCCTTGCCCTGCAATGACGTCCTCGTCGTCGAAAGGATGGATAAAGGTGTAGCCGTTCTTTTCGTGCAGTTCTTCGGCTCTGTTGTGGGCGTCGTCGTAGACTCCTGGAACGAGAACGACTTCCGCGCCGTAGCTTCTGGTCGCCTCAACCTTGGATATGGGCGCGCCGTCGGGCATACATATAATTGATTTTATGCCGAATTTTTTGGAGGCAAGAGCAACGCCCTGCGCGTGGTTGCCCGCCGAGCACGCAATGACGCCGCGCGCCTTTTCTTCGTCGGTAAGCTGGGCAATTTTGTAGTAAGCGCCGCGCACCTTAAACGAGCCGGTAATCTGCAAATTTTCGCATTTCAAATACAGGCTGCATCCGCTGATGTTGGAAATGGTGGGCGAGTAGATAACGTCCGTCTGTCTTATTGCTTCCTTCAAAACGTAGTGCGCGTGATACACTTTATCGAGTGTTAGCATAGTAAATCCGCCTTTTGCGTGTTATTCTTAAATTATACGGCTAAACGCATAAAATGTCAATTATATAGAAATGTTTTGTATAAATATTCACGCGTAAGATACGTTAAAACTTATACGCAAAAATTTTTACCGTAACGCACGCAAAATTGCTTGAAATTTAATTTTAATTGTTATAAACTGTAATAGCTGTTGTATATGAATGCAGAGGTGGCAGAGTGGTCGAATGCGCACGACTCGAAATCGTGTTACGTAGGAATACGTACGGAGGTTCGAATCCTCTCCTCTGCGCCAAAACGGACGGGCATTCTGCCCGTCCGTTTTAAAATGTAAAAATTTTTCGTTTTATATCACCGTTTTTTCACAATCGGCTTTTATAATAATGAGGAATACGGTTAATTGACATTATTGGAAATATTTAGTATAATCTTAATTTGTAACGGTTATCTTAATTTGAGGTGAAGAATGATAAAAACTTTGCTTAAAAGCGTAAGGGAATACAAGACCGCTTCCATATTGACTCCCATTTTGATGGTGGGCGAGGCGGTAATGGAAATTATTATCCCGTTTTTAATGACGTTTATCGTCGGCGAGCTTGAAAGGGTGGCAAAGGTCGGCGGTTCGGTTAACGTAAAAACTATTGCAATTTGTTCGTCGATAATGGTTGTGTGCGCTATTTTCGCACTGCTGTGCGGCGCGTTCGGCAGCAAGCTTGCATCCAAGGCTTCGTGCGGATTTGCTCATAATTTGAGAGAGGATATGTACAACAATCTGCAGACCTATTCGTTTGCAAACATCGACAACTATTCAACGGCTAGCCTTATCACGCGCATAACCACCGACGTTTCCAACGTGCAGATGGCGTATCAGATGTGTATAAGAATGCTGGTGCGCGCGCCTATTTTATTTATATCGTCCATAGTTATGACGATTATAATCGAGCCGACGATGGCGCTTATTTTCGGCTGTGCGGCAGTGCTTCTGGGTATCGTCGTTGCGGTATGTATGTTCAAGGTAGTGCCTTACTTCCGCATGATGTTCAAAAAATACGATAAGCTGAACGCCGTCGTGCAGGAGGATTTGACTGCAATACGCGTGGTAAAGTCGTATGTAAGAGAGGAACGCGAAATTTCCAAGATGGAAAAGGCTTCGGGCGACCTTTACAAATACGCCGTAAAAGCCGAACGCATATTAACCGTAATGATGCCTAGTACGTTTATCGTAATGTTTATGGTTAATATAGTCATTCTGACAATCGGTTCTAATATGTACGTCGGCAATATCGCAGGCAACGTCAGCCCGTCCCAGATTCAGACGCTTATTCAGTATTCCGCTCAGATTTTATCGGGCGTAATGATGGTTGCAATGTGCCTGAACTTTATTTCGCTTTCAAAGGGCTCTGCTGACCGTATCTGCGAAGTTTTGAACGAAAAAACGACTCTTCCCAAGCCGTTATCGCCCGTTTACGAGGTTGCGGACGGCTCTATCGAGTTGAACGACGTTGACTTTTTCTATTCGCAGAAGTCTGACGTGCCCGTACTTAAAGACATAACCGTGCGCATAAATTCCGGCGAAACGGTAGGTATAATCGGCGCAACCGGCAGCGGAAAAACCTCGCTCGTGTCGCTCATTCCCAGACTGTACGACGTTGCGCAGGGTTACGTTAAAGTGGGCGGTGTGGACGTCCGCAATTACGATTTGAACACGCTTCGCAACAACGTTGCTATGGTATTGCAGAAGAACGTTCTGTTTTCGGGCACTATCGAAGAAAATTTGCGCTGGGGCGACGAGAACGCTACGGAAGAGGAGATAAAGGCTGCCGCGGAGCAGGCTTGCGCGGCGGAGTTCATTGAAAGAATGCCGGGCAAATATCAATACGATTTGGGACACGGCGGCGTAAATGTTTCGGGTGGACAGAAACAGCGTCTTTGCATTGCGCGTGCGCTTTTAAAGAAACCGAAAGTTATAATTTTCGACGACAGCACGTCTGCGGTTGATACGAAAACCGACGCGATAATACGTGAAAATTTGCGTAAGCAATCGCCCGAAATTACTAAAATTATAATTGCCCAGCGCGTTGCTTCGGTGCAAGACGCCGACAAAATTATTGTTCTGGACGACGGTAGAATTAACGGCGTGGGAACTCACGAAGAGCTTTTGAAATCAAATGAAATTTACCGCGAAGTTTTTGAATCTCAGATAAAAGGGCAGGAAGACGGTGCGGAAGGAGGTGCCGCAAATGAGTAATCCTATGATGAAAGGCGGAGCAAAACGCGGCGCCAAGAACCCCAAAAAGACCTTGAAGCGCGTACTCGTATACGCGTTCTCAAACAATAAACTGGCAACCGCGTTAGTCGTATTTTTCGTGCTTCTTGCGTCGGTTGCAAACGTAACCGCCGCGTCGCGCGTGTCGGTAATCGTAACCGAGCTTCTGGCTTATTCCGACGACGTTTCGCTCATCAATTTGTGGAACGTGGTTTATCCCAACATAATTTTTATGGGTTGCGTGTATCTGGTCGGTTCTATATCGTCAATGGCGTACAACCTCATAATGATGTATATATCCAACAACACGCTGCGTAAAATGCGTAACGAAATGTTTTCGAAGATGCAGAATTTGCCCTTGAAATATTTCGACACGCACACGCACGGCGACCTGATGAGCCTTTACACCAACGACGTTGATACGATGCGCCAGCTCTTGTCGCAGACAATACCGCAGTTGATATCGTCGGCATTGACCATTTTGGCGGTGTTCGTGTTTATGGCGCTGTACAGCGTAACGCTTCTTATGGTGGTGCTGGTATTCCTCGTTTCGGTATTCTTTGTTACGAAATTCGTAGGCGGCAGGTCGGCTAAGCACTACGTAATCCACCAGAAGGCTTTGGGCAATCTTAACGGTTTTGTCGAGGAGATGACCGAAGGTCAGAAGGTAGTAAAGGTATTCTGCCACGAGCAGAAGGCGCGCGAAGATTTTAAAAAGGTTAACGACGAACTCAACGAAGCCGGTTACAGAGCAAACTCGTATGCGTTTTTGCTCGGACCCATAACCAACAACATCGGCTATCTGCAATACGTTATAGTCGCTCTCGTGGGCGTACTCATAATGGCGGTAGGCAAAAGCGAAACGGCGCTTCTGTCCGTATTCACGTCGGTTATGAACGAAGCTCAGCCCAACCGTATGGCGGTAATGGCGGGCATGCTCGTTTCGTTCTTAATGTTTGCAAGACAGTTCAATATGCCCGTAATGCAGGTTGCGCAACAGTTCAGTTCAATAGTTATGGCTCTTGCCGGTGCGGAAAGAATTTTCGAAATGACGGACGAACAGCCCGAGGATAAGGGCGGCGACGTCGTTTTGACTCGCGGTGAAAGCGAGGAAGGCAAGTGGGCGTGGAAGAGACCTGCTGCGGACGGCGGATTCGAATATATCCCTTTAAAGGGCGATATACGTTTCAACGATGTGGTTTTCGGTTATAATGAGAATAAGGTAATATTGAAAAATATCAGCCTGTACGCAAAG
>CAMWWA010000010.1 GCA_947177825.1 uncultured Clostridia bacterium | reverse complement strand
CCTCTACGACGTAGGTCTGAACGGGCAGTCTGCGCGTGGGCGCGGTGGTTATGGTGCTTATGTCCCTGATGCCGGCAAGCGACATATGCAGGGTGCGCGGTATGGGCGTTGCCGTCATGGTCAGGCAGTCCACGTCCGACTTTATGTGTTTGATTTTTTCCTTGTGCTCCACGCCGAAGCGCTGTTCCTCGTCAAGGACTAAAAGCCCCAAATCCTTGAATTTTACGTCGTCGGAAAGCAGGCGGTGAGTGCCTATTAAAAGGTCTACTTCACCCCTCTTGAGCGCCTCTATAGTCTGCTCCTGCTGCTTGGGAGTTTTAAAGCGGTTGAGCTTTTCGACGCGCACTCCGAACTCCCTGAACCGCTCGCACGCGGTGTTGAAATGCTGTTCGGAAAGTATGGTGCTGGGGCACATTAAAGCCGCCTGTTTGCCGCCCAGAACGCACAGATAAATTGCGCGGAAAGCGACCTCCGTCTTGCCGTATCCGACGTCGCCGCACAGCAGTCTGTCCATAACCTTTTCCGAACACATATCCGCCTTGATTTCCTCGATGCAGGTAAGCTGGTCGGCGGTTTCCTCGTAGATAAAGGCGTTTTCGAACTCCTCCATCATGACGGCGTTTTCGGGGAAGCGGTAGCCGCGTTTTTCGCCCCTTTCGGCGTACAGAAGCTTTAAGTCGAACGCAAGCTTTTTGATGGAGGCGCGCACGCGCTCCTTTACCTTTTCGAACTCCGCGCCGCCTATTTTGGAGAGGGTTGGATTGCCGTCGCCCACGTACTTGGACAGAATATCCATCTGCTCGACGGGCACGTATAAAACGTCGCCGCCGCGGTATTCTATGGCAACGTATTCCTTTATGCCGTCGGTCGTTTCAATCTTTTTGGTGCCCGTAATTTTGCCCACACCGTGCTTTTCGTGAACGGCAAAGTCGCCTATTTCGGGCGCGGCGAACATATCGCCCCTGCGCTTCTTTATTCGCTTTTGCACGGGCTTTGTGAATATATCTCCGCTGCCGATTACGGCAAGCTTCGCCTCGTGCAGAATAAAACCTTTATCGAGATTATCCGAGCTTACGGCAACGTCTTTGAGCGCCGAAAGTGCGTAAGGAACGGGATTAACCCCTATATATGCGTCGTGTAGTACTTCGCAAATCTTTTCATAGCGCTTTACGCCGCCCGCAAATATCAGAATTCTGTATCCGCCGGACAGCCACCTCTTTACGTCGTCGCAGAGCGCGGGCACGTTGTTGAGATAGGAAGGCGACGGCACCGAATGAAGGTTGTACGTCTTTAACGGGCGGAAAAATCTGAGGTCTGTCGTGAAGGTCTGCAGCGCCACGTTGAGATAGCGCGATACTCCCTTTAAAAACTCCTCCTCATTCAAAAGCTGCTGCCTGGAAAAGCCGCAAACTTCGCCGCCCTCCGACAGGTCTTTGAACCTTTCCTCGTGCTCCTTTAAAACCGCTTTCAGTCTATCCGAAACCGCCTTGCACTCGTCGAAAACTATTGCGGTTTTTTCGGGCAGAAGGTCGAAAACGGTGCGCGCGCAGGACAGCACGGGAAAGAGAAAATCCTGCCCGGCAAAGGGCGTGCGCGCGGCAAGCGCGTTGCTTATTTCGCCGCATATGGTATTCAGACGGCTGAACGCCGCCTGGCTTTTGCACTCCTTTAAACTGCGGTGCAGCGCGGCGGTAAGAGAGTTGATTTCGCCGTCGTCTATTATGCAGTCGGTCGCAGGCGCAATTGTTATTTCCCGCACCTCCTCCAGCCTGTCGCCGCTGACGAAATCGTAGGGGCGAATGCGCTCCGCGGTGTCGCCGAAAAAGTCAATGCGCACGGGGTTTTCCGCCGTGACGGGATAGACGTCGAGTATGTCGCCGCGCACGGCAAAAGCGCCCCTGCTCTCCACCGAATATTCGCGAACGTAGCCCATTTGCACGAGAAGCGAGGGCAGCGCCGCGTAGTCGTATTCGCAGTCTACTTTAAGCGTTATCTGCGGCAGGGTTGCGGGCACTAGCTGAAGCGCCGCCTCCACGTCGCACACCACCACTTCCGCGCCCGAAAGCAGTCCGCAAATGCCCTCTATCCTGCGGAAAAGCGCGTCCTTGGAAACAGCCGTTTTGTATAAAAGAACGTCGTCCTTGGCAGAAAGCAGAGCGCACTTTTTACCCGACAACACCTTTATTGCCGCGTACGCTTTGCCTGCCGTAACCGCGTCCGCCGCGATATATAAAACGGGGCGCTCGATTACGCTTGCCGTAAGATATTTGCGGCTGTCGGCAACGCCGAAAACCGCCGTCGGAGCACCGAGGCGGAGGTCGTTTGCTATTGCGGGGTAGTCCCCTTTTAAATTTTCGCAACTGAAAAAGTTTTTCACCCGAATTCTCCGTTTTGCCGCATTGAAACGGGTAAGTGTAGTTTGATTGAATCAGCCGTTAAAGTCGGTCATCACCCTTTCGCAGGGGACGCCTTTGGCAAGCTCGATTGCAGCTTCAGCCGCACGCGAGCAGGCGGAAATAAACAGCTCGTAATCCTCCGCACGGACGTTGGAAAGCACGTAATCGATAATAGGAATGCTTATCTCGTTGTCGCGTATGCCTATGCGTATACGCTTGAACGCCGCCGTGCCGATTTCCGCAATGACCGAGCGCATACCGTTGTGCGTGCCTGCGCTGCCGTCGGGGCGGATGCGTATCTTGCCCTTGGGAATATCGTAGTCGTCGTACAAAATGACAAGCTCGCCGGGCGTTGCCTTGTACTTGGCAAGCAGCTGCTTTACCGCCCTGCCCGAATTGTTCATATAGGTGAGCGGCTGGGCAAGTATGACCTTTTCGCCGCCCAAATGCGCTTCGGCGGTAAGCGCCTCGCACTCCCTCTTTTTGAACTTGACGCCCAGCATTTTTGCCGCGTCGCCGACCGCGAGGTAGCCCATGTTATGAAAAGTTTTAAAATACCTTTGCTCGGGGTTGCCGAGTCCGACTATTATAAACGTAAGCCTACCTCCCGGGAAAATTAAAGCCACGGCTCAGCGCTGTGGCTTTTTGGTTTTGATTTAGTCGTAAATTTTGGACATCGGTCTATCCATATAAACGTTCTCGATTGCGTTGGCGAAAATGGTTGCCGTGGAAATCATCTTGAAGATGGGAAGCATTTTCTCCTGCGGAATGTTTATGGTGTCCAGCATTGCAAGCTCGGTTATGGGCGATGCCGCAAGCCTTTCGATTGCGGGACCGGATAAAACGCCGTGCGAGCAACAAGCGTAAATTTCCTTTGCGCCCGCTTCCTTCAACGCCTTTGCGCCCTGCACTATCGTGCCCGCAGTGTCTATCATATCGTCGACCATAAGGCAGTTTTTACCCTGAACGTCGCCGATTATGTTCATAACCTCCATAACGTTCGCCTTGGGGCGGCGCTTGTCGATTATTGCCATCTTGGCGTCCATTCTTGCCGCAACCTTTCTTGCCCTGCCTACCGAACCGATATCGGGGGAAACTACTACGAAATCCTCGTCCACCTTGGGTTTGAAGTGGTTATACAGCGTGGGACCGCCGACAAGGTTGTCCAGAGGAATATCGAAGAAGCCCTGAATCTGCAGACAGTGCAAATCCATAGTTAAAATTCTATCCGCGCCTGCGCTGGTCAAAAGGTTTGCAACCAGCTTTGCGGTTATAGGCTCGCGCGAGCGCGCCTTTCTGTCCTGACGGGCGTAACCGAAATAGGGAATAACCGCGGTGATACGGCCGGCGCTTGCGCGCTTTGCCGCGTCAATCATAATCAGCAGTTCCATAAGGTTGTTGTTGACGGGATAGCTGGTGGACTGGATAAGGAAAACGTCCTTGCCGCGCACGGTCTCGTCAAAGCGAACGTAAATTTCGCCGTCGGAAAAGTGCGTAACTTCCATTTCGCCGAGCGTGGTGTTAAGCTGCTTTGCAATCGCTTCCGCCAAAGGTCTGTTGGAATTGCCCGAAAAAATCTTGATTTCGTTGCCGTGGTTAATCATTTGGTTTTGCCTCCGCTAATCTTTTGTATAAATTTATAAAGCTTTGCCGCCTTATCAACATATTCAATTTTACTTTGTTGCTCGTTTAAAGTCAAACGATACGCCCACAAAAAATTATGAGTTTTAAAATGTTAGAAAGTAACTTTTGAGTGAAAAGTTTCACTTTTTTTCTCTCGTTCGCATTTCCGAAAAGAAACGGGAAAGAATGCCGCGGCACTCCTCTTCCATAACTCCGCCCTCGACTTCTATCTTGTGGTTTAAAAGATTTGCCGATGCAATGTCGTTGGTGAGCGAACGCCCCTTATCCTCGTACGCGCCGAAATAAATTTTGCGTATACGCGCGTTCAAAGCCGCACCCATACACATGGGGCAGGGCTCCAAAGTCACGTATAAATCGCACTCGGGAATACGCCAGCTTTTAAGTTTTTTGCACGCCTTTTCAATCGCCTCGATTTCCGCGTGGGCGGTGGCTATCTGCCTCTTCGTCCTGCGGTTGTGTCCGCGCGCAATCACCTTGCCGTCGCACACGACTACCGCGCCGATGGGCACCTCGCCCTCCTTTAAAGCCGCCTCCGCGCACTTTAGGGCGCTTTTCATAAATTTATCGTCTTTCATAATGTTCCGTAAAATATTTTAGCAGTCCGAAGCACTCTCTTATAGAGTGCAGCCTTTGTATGGGGTGTGAAAGGCTGTCGTCGCCGCACTCCACCGTGTAGGCGGGTATGCCCAGCTTTTGTATGCACCAGTCCTTGTAGCCGCCCGCACTGCCGACTATTTTTTTGACCTTATAGCCCGTGTGTTCGGCGATTATCAGCGCGCCGCGCTCGTCGCCCTCACCGTTAAATTCCCAGTAAATTTCGCCGCCCTTGGTGTGGAAACTGAGCGTAACGAATGGCTTTACGCGTAGCGTAAACCGCACGAGCGCCGCGCTTTCGCACTCCGACAGCGGATAGTCGCCTATGCAGTTTTCCGAACCGCGGATACGCGTATTCAGCCTGCCCGTGCCCCAGTCCGCGTCGAAATTACAGTTGAGGTCTACGCCGCGCGCGTTGGCTTTCCACATAGGGTCCTTACGCTCGCAGATTGCAACGCCGTCGGGATTAAGCAGCGGAATTATCCAGCCGCCGCCCTTTACGCCCTCCCTGATATGCTTGATTGCAAGTCGCGCCGTTATGAACTCGCGCGCGTGCACGGCGTAGACGGCAATAAACTGTTTGCCATAGTCGCTGCCGACGTGAAAGGCGTAGATATTTCTGCCCTGCGGCGTGTAGCCGATGACGCACTTTTTGCCCTTGTAGGAAGCGTAGAAGTTGGAAATTTCGCGGTATAACACACAATATTGTATGCCGCGGTGAGTAATTTATTTATGGTAATCGCTGCCCGCGTTTATCATAAAAGCGCGGTAAACCTGTTCCAGAAGTATTACGCGCATAAGCTGGTGCGGAAAGGTCATGGGCGAAAACGAAAGGCGCAAGTCCGCGACGCTTTTTACCGAGTCGTCAAGTCCGCATGAAGAGCCGATTATAAAGGTTATTTCCTCTCCCCTGTCGGTCAGCTTTTTCACGCGTTCGGCAAGCGCGGGACTGGAAAGCGTTTCGCCCTCCACGCACAGCGCAATCTTATAGCCCTTTGCGTTGTTGAGAATTGACGGAGCCTCTTCCTTTATAGACCTGCCCTCAGCAAGCTCCTTTATTTCCAGCTTGCAGAAGCGCGAAAGGCGCTTTATATATTCCGCGCAGGCGCTTCTTAAATAATCTTCCTTAATCTTGCCCACGCACACGATATTGACCTTAACCATTGACGAACAACCCCGCTATCCAAAGAATCGCAAGCACGCCTATGCCGATTGCGGCGAATATAAAGAAGGTTTGAACGCCGCCCTGTTTGCACGGCCTTAAAAGCTTTTTATCGAGGAACAGCCACACCGTGCCGCCGATTAAGCTTGCCGCGCTGACCACGTAGAGCGCAATCAGACCGCCGCCCGATATAATCAGCTCGCCGGCCTCGTCGTAGGCGCCGCACGCAAGCAGAATTATAATGAGCGCGTTGTTGATAAAGTGGGTTAAAATTACGGGACCGAGCGAGCGCGAGCGCACCGCCAGCAAGCCGAACAGGCAGCCGATTATGAACTGGTAAACCGTCTGCTCCACCGAGCCGTGATAGAGAGAAAAGCAGAAGCCCGAAATAAGCACCACGCGCACCGTGCCAAGCTCCCCTTCCGCGTTGTTTAAAATTATGCCGCGGAAAAGAATTTCTTCCATAAACGCGGGGATTACCGCGACGACCACGAGCACGGGCACGACCTTCCAGCCCGTAACATCGGGCACGAAGCTTGCCCTGCGCTGATAGCCCATAAGCTCAAAAAACTGTATTATATATTCGTTGACCTGGCTAAGCGAGAAAAGCGCGCCTAAGACTATCAAAATGCCGATTAAATAATATTTGGGGTGGGTTTTTACGGGCAGAAGCTTTTTTGCGGGCTGCTTTACAACCTTCAGCGCGAGAGTCAAAACTATTGCGATTGCAATAGGCGAAGTGAGCAGCGAAATATAGCTTTCCGCTTCGGTTCCTTTAAGCTGGAAAACTACTATTATTACGCCTGCGAACAAGCTTAAAAGCAGGTTGAACGTGACCGCCGCGGTAAACGCCAGTCCTCCCGCCTTTGCGCCCAGGGGAAGTTGTCTGCGGAATTGTCCGTATTCGCCGTTGTTTGTGAATTCGCCGTTTTCCATATAAACGATTATACATTATTACCGCCCGTAAAGTAAACGAAAATCGTTTTACTTTTGGATTAAAATATATTAAAATTGCGGTATGAGAAAAATAGACACCAAAGAAATTGCGGACAAAATTTACAAAATGGCGCTTGCCGCCTGCGTAAGCCTTACGCCCGAGTGCAAGCGCGCGCTTAAAGACGCGGCGGACGGCGAGGACGACGGAGCGGCTAAATTTGCCTTAGAAACGCTTATCGACAACTGCAAAACCGCCGAAAGCGACGGCTTGCCCGTCTGCCAGGACACGGGTATGGCTGTGGTCATTCTGGAAATAGGTCAGGACGTTTTCCTTGACGGTGCCCCCTTGGAAGACGCCGTTAACGGCGCGGTGCGCAAAGCGTATGCGGACGGCTATTTTCGTAAGTCCATTTGCGACCCCGTAACCAGAGAGAACACGGGCGACAACACCCCTGCGGCAATTCATACTCACGTATGCGCAGGCGAACAGGTGAAAATAACCTTTCTGCCCAAGGGCTTCGGCAGCGAGAATATGAGCGCTATGTATATGCTGAAACCTGCGCAGGGCGTGGACGGCATTATAGACGCCATTGTGAACACGGTTAAGAACGCGGGCTCGCGCCCCTGCCCTCCCGTCTACGTCGGCGTGGGAATAGGCGGCAGCTTCGATACCTGCGCCTACCTTGCAAAAAAGGCGCTTACGCGCGAGGTCGGCTCCCACAGCGACAGGGCGGACATTGCCGAAATCGAAAGGATTGCGCTTGAAAAAATCAACGCTCTGAACATAGGCTGCCAGGGCTTTCACGGAAAGACGACCGCGATAGGCGTGAGCTGCGAATGGGCTTACACACACATTGCGGGGCTGCCCGTAGCCGTTAATATCCAGTGCCATTGCGTGCGTTGCCGGAAGGAAGTTATTTAAAGATGATTGAGCTGAATTTACCAATTGATAAAGAGCAGATAAAAAAACTGCACGCCGGGGACAGCGTGCTTATTTCGGGAACCATTTACACCGCGCGCGACTGTGCGCACAAGCGGCTTAAGGAGATGATTGAAAGGGGCGAAAAGCTGCCATTCGATATGAACGGCGCGTTTATTTATTACGCAGGTCCCTGCCCTGCAAAGCCCGGCTATGCAAGCGGCAGCTGCGGTCCCACCACCTCCGCGCGTATGGACGCCTATGCGCCCCTTTTGCTGGACAACGGGCTGGGCGGAATGATTGGCAAGGGCGAAATGAGCGCCGAAGTTACAAAGGCGCTGGTGCGCAACACGGGCGTTTACTTTGCAGCAATCGGCGGCGCGGGCGCAACCTACGGCAAGGCAATTAAAAAGAGCGAGCTTATAGCATTCCCCGAGCTGTTGTCCGAAGCGGTGAGAAAGCTTGAAGTGCAAAATTTCCCCGCAGTGGTTGCCACCGACTGCGAGGGAAATACGATTTATTAAGTTTATTCGTAGTCGTCGAAATTGCGCCTTGGATTAGGCGGCGGATACCCCGGGTGACCGTTCTGCGGCGGACAGGGAGGTCTGCAATTATTGGGCGGCGGACACTTGTCGGGTGGCGGATTCTTGGGCGGTTTATCCTGCCCCAGCTTGACTAAAACGACGTCCTCCCCTATCTTTACGACGTCGTGCATGGGAATAAAGATATCCGACTTGGAGAACTTGAAGCCCTTGCAGCCCGTAACGAATAAGCCCTTGAGCTGATTTTCGGGAAAATAGAAAGCGAGGTCGCACACCTTGCCCAGATTTTTGCCGTCCGTTATGCATACGACGTCCATCTTTTTTAACTGACTGAATAAAAATTCCATACAAATATATATGCGGCAGACGATTGAATGTTGTCTGCCGCACTCGAATTTTGTTGAATTTTATCCGCCGATTTTTGCTACTATGTATTTGAGGGGGTTGTGTTCGAACACCCAGTCGATTTTGAACACGCTTCCGCTCAGGTAATTTTTAAAGCTTTCTTCCGTACTGCCGCCTATCAGGTCGATGATATGGAAAACGAGCAGCACCACCATACACGTAACCGCGAGCATAAATATCATACCGCCTATGCGGTTGAACGCCCTGATTACGGGGTTTTCGATTTCCACGATGCTCTTTATTATCCTGACAATGAGTACCCTCAATATCTGAACGACGATAAACAGCGCAACTGCAAGGATAACCTTTTCTATGCCTATTTTTATTAGGAAATTGACGAAGCCGTTTTCGGCGTTCACCATTGCCGTGTGCAGCTTGCCCATAATAGCCTGCACGAAACCCCAGCTTGCAACCACGCCTATAAAGAAGTAGGTTACTATAACCGAGATTATTATGCCGACAATGCCGCCCGTGAATATTTTAAGCAATTTGCCGAAGCCCAGCATCATACCTATTACAAGCGATAACAGCACGACGCCTATGGCTATCCAATCGATTATTTGCATTTAGTCCTCCGAACCGTATTAATTATACCATATATAGGCCCGTTTTCAAACGTTAAATCTTTAAAAAGCTGTGATTTTAACGTAATTATTACAAGATTTTGCGTAAATACGACAATTCTGTCATATTTAAGCTATCATTTCGTTCAGGCACGATTTCAAATCGGTAATATCCAGCACGCTTGCAACCATTGCTTCCAGCAATTTTTCGCGCTCTATTGCGCCCCAGTTTATGACCAGCCCCAGCTTTAAAGCGTACTGACGGATGAACTCGCGGATTGCTCTGCCGTTGCCCTCCCTGAACGGGTGAATGATATTCAGCTCCGCCATAAGATAGGCAAGAAAAGCTATCTTTGACTGACGGTCGGAATTCTCTCCAGCTTTAATGCTTTTAACTTTTTCAAACAGCTGTGACAGCTGCTCTTCCACGTACATATGTACGCAGAATTTGGTGTTGCCTTTGGAGATATCTTCCTTTCTGGTCTTGCCCGCAAAGTCGTAGATATCCTGGAAAAGATATCTGTGAATTGCGTACAGATGCTTCTTATCGAAAATACCCTTTACAGGATTTATTTCCTGCTCGAAAAGCCGCGCGGACACAAGCTCCGTTTCGGCTTTTTTAAGTTGCGGATATTCGCGCAAGTCCAGCTTGTTTTTTAAAACGTACGTCCCGGGATAGCAATATATACTGTCCCCCTCGGTATACAGTTCGTACTTATCGAAAAAATTTGCCATATCAAGCTTTTGAATATTTGCGCCTTATCTGCGCAACCCTGTCCTCTACCGTTATCTTGCCTTCCAGCCTGTCGTGCATATATCTGACCGATTCGTCCTCCACTTCAAGCCCCTCGATTTTCATTGACGCTATTACGTTCTGGATATTCGCGTTATAGTTTTTGGGCATTCCTACCGAAATTCTGTCGATATTTATCAGCATAATTTCCCCGTCCTTTTCCATAAACGCGATTTTGTCGCCGGCGTCCAGCCCCATTTGCCGCCTTATGGTAATAGGCAGCGTCAACTGTCCTTTGGTCGTCAGTTTTGCAATTTCCACAAGCACCTCCTGAATTCCTTACTTTCTTTAAATTCCTTACCTTTCTATTATACTGCCGTCAAATACAAATGTCAATTAAAAAACGAAAAAAAGCCGGCAGGGAATTATCCTTACCGGCTTGTAATTTAATATAAATTTTTTCAGCAGATGTCCGCTTTAATACGTTTTAACGCGCTTTTTTCAAGGCGCGAAACCTGCGCCTGCGATATGCCTACCTCCGAAGAAATTTCGGTCTGGGTCTTGCCCTCGAAATATCTGAGGAACAGAATCGAGCGTTCCCTTTCGCCGAGGCGCGTTATCGCCTCGTACAGCGCGGCTTTCTCCGTCCACACCTCGTCGTTGTTCTTGACGTCGAAAATCTGGTCCATGAGTAGAAGCGTGTCGCCCTGCTTGTTGTACACGGGGTCGTAAAGCGAAACGGGGTCGGAAATGGCGTCCAGCGCGTATGCAACCTCCGAAACCGCAACGTTCATTTCCTTTGCGATACGGTCGTAAGTCACGTCGTCGCACTCCTCTTCCAGCTTTTCGCGCACCTTTAAAACCTTGTAAGCCGTGTCGCGGATAGAGCGCGAAACGCGCAGCGAGTTGGCGTCGCGCAGATACCTTTTGATTTCGCCTAAAATCATGGGCACGGCGTAGGTCGAAAAGCGCACTCCCACCGAAATATCGAAGTTGTCTATCGCCTTGATAAGCCCCACGCAGCCGACCTGAAAGACGTCGTCCGCGTTCGCCTTTTTGGACCAGAACCTCTTTACGAGCGAGAGCACCAGGCGCATATTGCCGACTATGAACTGCTCCCTTGCCTCGTTGTCGCCCGCCTTGATTCTGAGCATAAGCTCTTCCTGCTCCTTGTTGGAAAGCTTGGGCAGGCCCGACGTTTCCACGCCGCAAATAACGACTTTATCGTACATAACTTTACCTCCTGATTATGTACGAAAAGCCGTTTGAAAATGCGCGTTAAACGCGGCTTATATCTGGCGCGAAATGTCCTTTTTCAGCTTTGCTATTATCTTTTTTTCCAGACGGGATATGTAGCTTTGCGATATGCCCAGCTTGTCGGCAACGTCCTTTTGTGTCATCTCGTCGCCGCCGTCAAGCCCGAAGCGCATACGCATAATGCGCTGTTCCCTCAGCGACAGCCGCGCAAGCGATTTTTTGAGTAGCTCTCTTTCCACTCCGCCCTCTACGTCCGAATAGACCGCGTCCGCGTCCGTACCCATGACGTCGGATAAGAGCAGCTCGTTGCCCTCCCAGTCGGTGTTGAGCGGTTCGTCGAACGACACCTCCTGTTTGGAGCGCGACAGCCTTCTTAAGTACATTAAAATTTCGTTTTCGATACAGCGCGAAGCGTAGGTTGCAAGCTTTATGTTCTTGTCCGCGCGGAAGGAATCGATAGCCTTGATAAGTCCTATGGTGCCCACCGAAACGAGGTCGTCGCCGTCCGCGCCCGTGCCTTCGAACTTTTTGGCTATGTACACAACGAGGCGCAGGTTGTGCTCCACAAGTTCGGCCTTCGCGCGTTCGTCACCGTCTTTTAAAAGCGTCAGCTTTTCCCTTTCCTCGTCCGCCGACAGGGGCAGGGGCAGCGCCTCGGTTCCGCATATGTAGTCGAGTGTGTTCAGCCCGAAAATCGAGCGAAGCAGGCTT
This sequence comes from uncultured Clostridia bacterium, assembly GCA_947177825.1. GTDB lineage: Bacteria > Bacillota > Clostridia > Christensenellales > Borkfalkiaceae > Coproplasma. Next base: position 4,820 of record CAMWWA010000010.1, on the reverse strand, counting down.
TTGATTTTTTCAAACATTTTTTTAATTTACCTCCGATAAATCTGGATGAAGCACGATTTTATTGATGTGCTGCGGCGAAATTCCAAGCATCACGTTGTGCCGCGTAACGTTATTTTTTCCGTCGTCAATCTCGATTTTTTCGGCAGTAAATACCGCAATTTTACTTTTCCCTGCAACAGTATGTATATCGACGAAAGTTTTTATACCCTCAGCCTCCGTCAGCTTTTTGGCGATGTGCGCGGGCACTATGCTGACGGGCGCGCCGTGACAGTACACCTTGTTTCCGCTGTCGTAAAACGCCGGGCAGGACGCCTGCTTTTCCCCCACGAAAATCCTGCACGCCGCCGCAACGCACTTTGCGCCGACAAACTTCTGCTTTATCTTTTTGAAAATAAGCAACAGCATCAGCGCGGCGAACAGCGGTATGCCGATTGGCACGGACGAAAGTATGTAGCCTCCGCCCTCCTCATACTTCACCCCAGCAAGCGAAAAGAGTGCAATCAGCGCGCCACCCGTCAAAAAGGTTGCCGCCGTGAATACCGCGGTGAACTTTAAGTAGCCTTTAACCGTTTGGTACTTGCCTGCAAGCGCGCACATTGCCGCACCCGCAACCAGCTTTACGATTATTCCGACCGCACCGCCCAGACCTATCAGCGGATAGACGACCGCAAAGCACGCGCCCAGTGCGGAAGCGAGAGCAATGCGCCAATATTTTGCGGGATTTTTGGATGCCGCCTTTGCCGCCGCAAGCAGAGTGAAGTCCATACAGAAATTTTCTATTATGGCGTATTCCGCGTAAACTTGCATCGTGCAAGCATTATAGCGCGCTTTCTCCCGACGAAAAATGTAAAACAAGGTCGAATTTTTACTGTTTGTGTCGGCGAAAAAATAAATTGACAAAGCCGCGCAGGGGCTTAACGCCGTCCGCCCGTTGACAAAACCACGCAACTATGGTAAGATAATTTTGACAAATAATTTAAAGGGGAATGAAAATGAAATTCAAAAAGCTTGCCCTTTGCGCGTGCTCGGTGGTCTACGCCCTTTCCTTTGCGGCTTGCGGCACGCCCGATTCGTCGGGCAAATCCACACAGCTGGGCAAACCGCAAACGGCTACTCCGCTTAAATACGAAGAACTCGAGAACGACGGTTTTATAAAGTTCAGGGATAAGACCGACCGGTTTGCCGCAAAGTTTGCTGCGGCGGCTTACGACGGATATGAGTCGGAAGATAATTTTGCCGTGTCGCCCGTGTCGGTCTACATGGCGCTATCGCTCGCCGCGGAATGCGCAAACGGCGATACGCGCAACGAGCTGTTGTCCGCTCTCGGCGTTTCGTACGAGGAGCTGCAAACCAACTTCCCCGTACTCTACCGCTCCCTTCAGGCGGAAAGAAAGTACGAAGGCAAAATAACCAGCATGCTCAATCTGACCAACTCCCTTTGGGTGAACGACGGCACGACCGTCAACCAGCCGTGCATCGACAGGCTTTCCAACGTCTATTACGCCTACTCCTACTCGGCGGACTTTAAAAACGCCAACCAGGACGCCAACGACGCGATACGCAGCTTTGTCAAGGAGCAGACCAAAGGGCTTATCGACAAGGACTTCCAGCTGTCCGATGAAACGCTGTTTACGCTTATTAACACCTTATACTTAAAGACGGTATGGGGAACGAACGGCAGCGACCTGCCTTTCACGCAGGAGGATTACGCCTTTACCGCAAAGGACGGCACGGTGACCAATAAAAAACTGCTGCGCGGCAATTACGAAAGCGGAAAGGTTAAGGAAGCGGATAAATATTCGACCTTCTACACCTCCACTTCGGACGGCTATAAGATTAAATTTATTCTGCCCAAGGACGGCTACACCGTTGACGACGTGTTTACCGAGCAAACAATTGCGGAGGTTAACGCAATTACCAATTACGGCGGCTACGATTCAGAGAACAATATTTCCTACGAAACGCGCTGCATTTTCCCCGAATATAAGTGCGGCTATGACGACGATATTATAAAAGTGCTGAAAAATAATTTCGGCGTGAAAAAATTCTTTATAGACCCCGGACTTAATCCCGACGGCTGCGATTTTTCCACCCTTTCCGAAAGCAACGAATGCTACTGTAAGATAATTCGGCATGTGACCGATTTGACGGTTGACAAGACGGGCGTCGAGGGCGCGGCGGTAACCGTGATAGGAATGGACGCCGCCACGGCAGTCGGTCCGGACGTAACGTTTATCCGTTCCGATTTCGTACTTAACAAAGCGTTCGGATTCGTTCTTACAGACTGGTATAACACAACGCTTTTCTCGGGTGTGGTAAATAATATTTAAAGACAAAATTAAAGCCGCGTGGCGTATTCGCCGCGCGGCTCTTTTTTTTAGTCCTTATTTTCTTCCTCGCCGAAGCCCATATCGGTTACTGGGTCTGCCGGCGTATAGAAGCCGCCCACGTCGAACACCCTACCGTCATCCACGGGCATAGGCGCCACGAAGTTGCGCACTACCGTTCTGCCTGCAGGCGCGGATTGCGCCGCCGCTCTGTCGGCGTTCTGCGCCGCCTTCTTGGTCGTGTCAATCTTGGTGGTCGTCACCGTGGTCATAACCGCGTCGGGAGGCACCTGAGCCGTAACGGGAGCCGCATTGCTTTCCGCCGTTGCCGCAGGTTTTTCCTTGCCGTTAAGCACCCTTTCAACCGTCTTTTCAACCAGCTCGGTCAGCTTATCCAGGGATATGCCGATAATGCCCGAGGTCTGTTCACCGCCGCGCAGGGCGTTTATATCACTGCGCATAACGGCGTTCTGTTCGGCGCGCAACGCCATTTCCCTTGCCGTCATTTCCGCCCTGATAGCCAGCTCCTTTGCCATATCCTGACTTGCTTTCATAGCCGCCATTTCGGCTTTGAGCTCTGCTATTTCGTTGGACGAAGCACCGCCCACGGCAACACCTTGCGCCGCCTGGGGCATAGCCTGCTGCATAGGCATCTGCTGAGGCATTTGCGGCATCATCTGAGGCATAGCCATACGCGCCGCCATACGCTCCTCGCGGTCCTCGCGCCTGCGCTGTTCTTCGCGCTCTTCCCTGCGCTCGCGCTCCGCTCTTTCCTCGGCGAGTCTGCGCTCCTCGCGCTCGCGCCTCTTCCTGGAGGCACGCGCCGCGCACGCAATTATAATTATGAGAAGTATCAACGCCGCAACTGCTATCACAAGCCACAGCCAGTTGGTCACAACGAACTTAACGATTTTATCCCAAAGCGTAAGCTGCTTTGCAGGGGTTGTATACGTGAATGATTTAACCGTATACTGCGCCGCACTCGTATCAAGCTCGAAGTTATCGGTGTCAAGTAATTCCGCCTTTACGAAATACTGCGTTTCGTAAGCCAAATCCGCCGCTGCAACTTCCTCGGTGCAAGCTTCGTCCTTGTAGTACTTAATCGCAACTACGTCACTTAAAGCGCCTATGTAACTCTCGCTTGCAAATACGGGCAGCGCACCCTCGGTCTTGGTTGCGGTAAGCACAGCCCTTGCTATGTTCCAGTCAACCGCCGCCTCGTTCGCGTTGAGAATTACTTCGGTTTCACCGTCGTATACCACAGCGGCAAACACAGACTTTTTATAAGTCGTCGTAGTTGCCCACTCGTAATTTTCGGGGTCGTTGAGCGCGAACACGGCTTTGTACGAACCAACATTTAAACCGCTTTGCAGCTTATCCGTGACGAAAGTCATTAAAGCGCTGTCGTAACCGTTAAAGTCGTTCGCTGTCGGTTTAACCACCACGCCCGTATAATTCAGTCCGCCCTTGAACGTAGGCAGAGCAACCTTTTCACGCTCTACCGTAATATTCACAACCGCAATAAATTCGTTGCCGTCGCTAATATACTTAACGGTTATCGACTGCACGCCGAACTTAAACTTTCCGCCGTCTCGCAGCGCGTCGCAGGACAGTTCGTAGTCCTCCGTCGCCTCGTCGCCGCCAGTCGTATTGACGGTAACTATCAGCACATTTTTCAAATCGTCAAGCGTGTTCACTGTGGTGAACTTGTCGTTCGCCGCCTTTGCGGTAATGCCTAAAACACTTGCGTCGGTAATTGTAAGCGTCGCCGTCTTATCGCCAACGGTATTGTAGTTGTCGGTATCCGCAACCGTAAATTTTGCGGTGAACTCGTAAGTTCCGATTTCGGTAAAGCTCTTTCCGCTCTGGTTCTTAACCACGTATTGAACCGTCACGCCGTCGGGCAGCGTTCCGCTAATCGTAAGCGTGTGTTCCTTGCCGTCGTACGCCGCGGTCAAATCTTTAAACTCAACCTCCGACATATCCGCGTTCGCCTTGTTTATCGTCAGTTCGGCGGTCATCTTAACGTCGTCGTAATTTGCGTCGTCCGTCGAAACTGTAACGGTCACGCGGTACGTACCCGCATTCTTTAAGTCGGCGGCAGTCGCGTCTACCCACTCGCCGTTGACCTTTTGCTGATACTTATAATCGCGGCTGACCGCAACGACGCTTTCGTCAACCTCGTTTCCGTCCTTATCCAAAAGCTTGCCGTCAAGCACGAAGCATATCGTCTTTTCGGGGTTGTAGGTCGCCGTATATGCGCCGTTCTCACCCGTCGCGCCGCCCGAAACGGTGAACGACAGATTATCCGTTTTGTATTGCTCCTTGTCGCTTATAATCAGATTCGCCGTCTTGGTTGCGGGGTCGTTATAATTCGTGGGGTCGGGGTTGGTAAACGTCGCCGTAACCGTGTGCGTGCCAACCGTAATCCAATTGTCGCAGGTGTACGAAACCGTCATACCCGCAGGCAACTTGCTCGTATCAATCCACCCC
>CAMWWA010000009.1 GCA_947177825.1 uncultured Clostridia bacterium | reverse complement strand
GAGTGTACACAGAAGTACACGACCAAGGCGGCGCGGAACGCAACACAGTATTGCGCCGCTTATGGGCAGAGAAACCCTTTTACCGAAAGATATCTGTCGCCGCTATCGGGGAAGAGCACGACTATCGTTTTTCCCTCATATTCCACGCGCTTTGCCAGCTGTATTGCCGCCCATGCCGCCGCACCCGACGATATGCCCACGAGTATACCCTCGCTCTTGGCAATCAGCGCGCCCGTTTCCAAAGCGTCCTTATTTTCCACCTTTACAATTTCGTCGTAAACCTGCGTATCCAGAATTTCGGGAACGAACCCGGCGCCTATGCCCTGAATGGCGTGCGCGCCCGCATTGCCGCCCGACAGCACGGGAGAGTTTGCAGGCTCCACCGCCACTACCTTTAAGCAAGGCTTTTGCTCCTTTAAATACCTGCCCGCGCCGCTCACCGTTCCACCCGTGCCCACGCCGGCGACGAACGCGTCAACCAGCCCGTCCGTATCGCGGAAAATTTCCGGTCCCGTGGTGCGGTAATGAACGCGCGGATTTGCGGGATTTACAAACTGCCCCGCGACGAAGCTTTGGGGGATTTCCCGTGCAAGGCGTTCCGCTTCGGCTATCGCCCCCTTCATACCCTTGCTTCCTTCTGTCAAAACCAGCTCCGCGCCGTAAGCCGACATAAGCGTTCTGCGCTCCGCCGACATAGTGTCGGGCATAACTATAATCACCCTGTATCCGCGCGCCGCGGCAACCGAGGCAAGCCCTATGCCCGTGTTGCCCGAGGTCGGCTCTATTATGACCGAACCCTTCTTTATAACGCCGCGCTCCTCCGCGTCGTCCAGCATTGCCTTAGCCACCCTGTCCTTGACCGAACCTGCGGGGTTGAACAGTTCCAGCTTGGCAAGAAGTCTTGCCTTTAAGCCGAAAAGCTTTTGAATATTTTTGAGTTCCAGAAGCGGAGTATTGCCGATAAGCTGTTCCGCCGCGGTGTAAATTTTTGCCATACCGATAACCTCTTTTTAACGTGCGGTTGCCTTAAATTATACCATTTAACGCGCATAAGTCAATTATTTGCCGCCCGTACGCCCTATAATATATCGTCGCGAGTGCGTTTTATGCGCGCATAAACTATTGACACCGCAAAAAAATTTGCTTAAAATGGATACGGAAGATATTTTACGGACGAGGAAGTTTTATGGAAATCAGCGAATCGACAAGAAAATGGCAGAAACTTTCCAAACGCCTGCTGCTCATCGGCGTTGCCGTGGGGCTTGCGGTATGCATTGCAATGTTTATCGTCTTGGGCGTATACACCAACAGGAAGAGCAAGGACACTATAAACGACGTGGGCGGCACCTTTATGACCGGCATAGGCAGCCAGATGGTCATGCGCTATAACCAGGTTATAGAGCAGCGCGTGACTATGGTCGAGGCACTGCACACAACCTACCGTTCGAACGACGAGGACGTAAACGACAAGTTGAAATTCGCCGCCGAAAAGAGAGGCTTCGACTACCTTGCCTTTATGGACGAAGACGGCAGCCTGCAAATGCTTTTGGGCGACGCGGTTACTCCCGAAGAGCCCGCCCCCTTTATCAAATCGCTTAAAGAGGAAAAGGTAAGCAAGTTTGCGGTTGCAACCAGTCACGGGGCGGACGGAACGGTAATAGACAGCGGCATAGTTCTTATCGGCGTGCCGACTACCGCCGAGGGCGACGACGACCACGACAAGCCTTATAAGCTTGAAAACGGCGGCGAAAGCGTTGCGCTTGTAGCAGGTCTCAGAAACCCCATTATAAGCAGTATGCTTGCCGAAACGAACACGGACGGCAGCACCGACAAGCGCTTCGATACGCACATTATCCGCAGCAGCGGCTCCTACGTAATGCACCCCGGCGACGACCCCGAAGCTCACTCGCAGTACGAAAATTTCTTCGACCAGATACGCGGCGGTTTCGGTATGGACGAAGCCGAGGCGGAAAGCCTTATCGAAACGCTGAAAACCAGAATGTCCACGGACAAAGTATTTTCGGCGGTAATAAACACCTCCTCTCCGCGCAGGCATATGTACTGCGCAAGGCTGGAAAACTCCGAATGGTACCTCGTTACGGTAATGAACTATACCGACCTCGACAACAAGGTGACGGGCTTATCCAAGGCGTTGACGGGCGTTACCGTAGGCATATGCGCGGTTATTATGGTAATCCTCGTAGCCGTGTTCGTAGTTTACCTGCTCCTCAATTGGCGCAACCTGAAACAGGTTGAACACGCAAGGGAGCTTGCCGAGGAGGCGAACAAGGCGAAGAGCGACTTCCTTTCGAATATGTCGCACGACATAAGAACGCCCATGAACGCCATAGTCGGAATGACCGCGATTGCGATTGCCAACGAGGATAACAGACAGCAGGTTTCCGACTGTCTTAAAAAGATTTCGCTTTCCTCGCGCCACCTTCTGGGACTTATCAACGACGTTCTGGATATGTCCAAGATAGAGAGCGGCAAAATGACGCTGAATATGGAGCAGGTTTCACTCAGCGAAATGATTGAAGGCATTGCAACCATAATGCAGCCGCAGATAAAAATCAAGAAGCAGAAGTTCGATATTTACGTCAGCAACGTCGTTGCGGAAAAGGTTTACTGCGACAGCGTAAGACTTAACCAGGTGCTGTTGAATCTGCTTTCCAACGCATACAAGTTTACCCCCGATAACGGCACCATAGACCTTTCGCTCTATCAGGAGGCTTCACCCTTAGGCGAACGCTACGTGCGCACCCATATAGAGGTAAAGGACAACGGCATAGGCATGAGCGAGGAATTCCAAAAGAAGATATTCGATTCGTTCACGCGCGAGGACAGTGCCCGCGTAAACAAGACCGAGGGCACGGGACTGGGAATGTCGATAACCAAATATATCGTAGATTCCATGCACGGCACCATAGACGTAGACAGCAAGCTTGGCGAGGGCACGAAGTTCCACATAACTCTCGATTTGGAAATTGCCGACACCGAAGAGGTGGATATGATTCTTCCCGAATGGAAGATGCTTGTCGTAGACGACGACCAGATGCTGTGCGATACGACGGTCGCCTCCCTCTCCTCAATCGGCGTTAAGGCGGAATCGACGCTGGACGGCGAATCGGCCATCAAGATGGCGCTTGAAGCTCACGAGAGCGGAAGCGACTACGACGTCATTTTAATGGACTGGAAGCTTCCCGGCATCGACGGCATTGAGACGGCGCGCCGCCTGCACAAGACTCTTAAAAAGAATATTCCCGTACTGCTCATCTCGGCTTACGACTGGTCGGAAATCGAAAACGAAGCGCGCGAGGCGGGCATAAGCGGATTTATATCCAAGCCCCTGTTCAAGTCCACCCTGTTCTACGGGCTGAGGCAGTTTGCCGACGGCGCCGCGGCTCAGGCGGCTCAGGAAGCGCAACCCCGCAAAAGTGCGGTCAACCTGGAAGGCAAAAATATTCTGGTTGCCGAGGACAACGACCTCAACTGGGAAATTGCCGAGCTGCTTTTAACCGAAGCGGGGCTCAAAGTGGAGCACGCCGAAAACGGTCAGGTCTGCGTGGATAAGCTTCTCGAACACAAGCCGGGATATTACGACGCCATTTTAATGGATATCCGTATGCCGGTCATGAGCGGTCTGGAAGCGGCAACCTATATAAGAGGACTGAGAAAGGGTTACAACAAAATTCCCATTATCGCAATGACCGCGGACGCGTTTGCCGAGGATATGCAGAAGTGCCTTGAATGCGGCATGAACGCGCATATAGCCAAACCGATAGATATTGACGTCGTTAAGGCAACGCTTGCAAAATTCATAGAAGAATAAAATAAAAAAAGGCCCCGCGGCGAAACGCCGCGGGGCTTTTATTATTTCGAGAAAAACGCAACGCCTATCGCGCCCGGACCTATGTGCGTGCCGATGGTGCTGCCTATCATATACGAAGGAATATTGTCGGTATGCCCCTGCCACAGCGCGCCGCTGTCCGCGACGTACTTTTTAAGCATACTGTCGTCCAGCCCCGAATACATAACGCCGTAGGGCATAGAAAAATCGATACCCTTTTCGGCTGCCAGCTTGTTTAAAAGGTTGTTACTCTTTTTGGAGCCTATCGCCTTGCCGACAAGCTTGACCTCGCCGTCGATAACTCCTACCACGGGTTTAATGGAAAGTACTTCGCCCGCAAACGCGGTCACGGCGGAAATTCTGCCGCCCTTTTTAAGGTATACCAGCGTATCCAGCACGGCAAGCAAGTTTATATTATTCTTGACTCTGTCAAGCTCCGCGGCAATATCCTTTGCGCTTTTGCCCGCGTCCCTGAGCGCAACGGCGTGCTGGCATAATATGCGCTCGCCCAGACTTGCGTTCATACTGTCTACGACGTGCACCTTGCCGCCGAACTTTTCGGCAGCCTGCACCGCGCCGGCGTAAGTGCCCGAAAGCCTGGAAGAAAGCACTATCGCAACCACCTCGCTTCCGTCCGCGGTGAGCTTTTCAAACTCTTCCTCGTACTGAAAGGGGTTAATCTGGCTGGTGTGCGGAAGCTCCGCGCTCTCGATAAGCTTTTCGAAAAACTGTCTGTGCGAAAGATTTATGCCGTCCAGGAACTCCTCTTCCCCGATGGTTATCTTCATGGGAATAAGCTCCACGCCCGTCTTCTGCGCCTCGGTCAAATCGATATCCGAAGCGGTGTCTACCAAAATTTTAACCAACGCCGCACTCCTCCTTTCCGTCGCAGATTTTCTGTAAGTTGCCCGAAATCAAATCCAGCCCCTTATAAAAAACCGCTCTGTCCTCGTCGCTCAAACCCTCGCTTGCGGCGGCAAGAATGCTGTCCACCCTGTTCGCAACCGACTTGCTGACCTCGATGCCCTTTTGCGTGAGCACGACGGGGCTCTTGTACTTTTTAAGCGCCGTGCCCTCGCAGACGACGTAGCCCTCCCTGCTGAGGTAGTCCACCGCGCGCGAAATCGCCGCCTTGTCCTCGTCGCAGATGACCGTAAGCTCGCTTGCCGTAATGGGCTTGCCCTCCCTGTAAAGGTAGTACAGGCAGGATACGTGCGTGCCTTTCAGACCGAACCTCGACATTTCCTCCACCTTTATTTTGTGAATATTGCGCACGATTCTGTTTACAAGAACGGTGAACGTGCTGAATCTGTCCATAATTTTTCCTCTCTTTTTAATTTGTTGACGCGTCAACAAGGCTATTGTATGTTATTGTGCGGATTTTGTCAACTAAAATACGCGTATTGATTTTTTTAGGGATAAGGAAAGCGCCGCGCGTTTGCAACGCGCGGCGCCGTTATGGTGTGTCCGCCGGGGCTCGAACCCGGACCGAAAGCGTCGGAGGCTTTTATGGTATCCAATTCCACCACGGGCACGTATTTTTATTATAGCCGCGGCGGAAGCAAAATGCAAGCCGCGGCTTTGTCTATATTCTTATTATTTACTATAGGCGGCGACTATACCCTTAAGAATTTCCACAACCTTGTGCATTGCCTGCACCGAAACGAACTCGTTAAGCCCGTGCGCGTTTTGTCCGCCCGTGCATATATTGGGGCAGGGCAAGCCCATAAACGACAGCGACGAACCGTCCGTGCCGCCCCTTATGGGGAATATAAGCGGCATGACTCCCTCCGCCTCCATTGCGCGCTTTGCGTTTTCCACAAGGTGAATATGCGGCGTTATTACCTCCGCGCAGTTATAATACTGGTCGCGCATTTTAAGCGATATCCTGCCGCCGTACTTTTCATTAAGCTTATACACAAGACTTTCGACGAACGCCTTGCGCTCTTCGAACTTCGCTCTGTCGTGGTCACGGATAATGCCGTGCACGGCGCACTTTTCCACACCGCCGCTTATCTCGGGAATAAAATAATAGCCCTCTCTGCCCTCTGTCGTTTCGGGGCGCTCGTTTGCGGGCAGCGCGCAAATAAATTCGTTTGCAACGGTGACCGCGTTTATCATTTTGTCCTTGGCTTGTCCGGGGTGAATATTCACGCCCGTAATTTCCAAATCGAAACACGCGCCGTTGAACGTTTCGTACGAGATTTCGCCCAGCTCCTCGCCGTCCACGGTGTATGCAAAATCGCAGCCGAATTTTTTTACGTCGAACAGCTTGGCGCCGTGTCCTATCTCCTCGTCGGGGGTAAAGGCTATGCCGATTTTTCCGTGCCTGAATTCGGGGTGCGTAACCAGATATTCGGCAAGCGCCATAATTTCGGCAACGCCCGCCTTGTCGTCCGCACCCAGCACGGTAGTGCCGTCCGAAGTTATTATATCGCCGCGCACCACGGGTTTAACGCCCACACCGCTGGGCTTGTCCACCGTATCGAGATGCGCGATAAAGCCTATCGAATACTGCGTTTTGCAGTTGGCGGGGATATGAGAATAGACGTAAGCGTTTTCCGTAACCTCCGCCTGCAAGCCAAGCGCTTTCAGCTCACTGCACAGCATACCGGCAAGATTTTTCTGGCACTCGGTCGAGGGCGTATTATCAAAGTTGTCCTCATCGCTCGGCGTATCCACGCGCACGTACCGCAAAAATTTCTCTTCGACACTTTCCATAAATTCAGCTCCTTATAAAGGCTCCGCTTATTCCGTCGTATTTAAAACCCGCGCGCGCAAGCCGCGAAACAAGCTCCGCCTCCTCCACGCCGTAGGAGGCGCAAAAGTCCGCAAGCGTGTCGCCGTCGCGCAGCTTTGTGTTGACAAGCGAAAGCAGAATGTTATCATCCGTAGGTAATTGAGCGTTTAAATTAGACATACCGCAATTATAGCACCTTGATTTGATTTACGCAACCGCATTTAATTGCAAAAGGCGTCGGGAAGTGCTATAATTTGTCCGATTATGAAAACCGTGGTCGTGGGAATGAGCGGCGGAGTTGACAGCTCCGTGGCGGCGCTGCTTTTAAAAGAGCAGGGCTACAACGTAATAGGGCTTTTTATGCTGAACTGGGAAGAGGACGACGCGAACGGCACGTGCACCGCCGAGGGCGACTTTGCCGACGTGCGCAGGGTATGTTCGCTGCTGGATATTCCCTATTACAGCGTGAACTTTGCCAGACAGTATCAGGAGAGAGTGTTTAAGCATTTCCTCGACGAATACGCCGCGGGCAGAACTCCCAACCCCGACGTTCTGTGCAACCGTGAAATCAAGTTCGGTCCCTTCCGCGAGTACGCGCTTTCGCTTGGCGCGGACTATATCGCCACGGGACACTACTGCGGCATAGACCACTCCGAAGGCGGCAGGCACTACCTTTTGAAGGCGGCGGACCGGGGCAAAGACCAGACCTATTTTTTAAACCAGGTAACCCAGCCGCAGCTTGAAAAAGTGCTGTTCCCCCTTGCAAACCTGCCCAAGGAAGAGGTGCGCAAAATCGCCGTCGCCAACGGGCTTGCCACCGCGGAAAAGAAGGATTCCACGGGGATATGCTTTATCGGCGAGCGCAATTTCCGTAAATTCCTTATGGAATATCTGCCCGCCAAGCCCGGTAAAATACTCACGCTTAGCGGCGAGGAAGTGGGCGAACACGTAGGACTTATGCACTACACCATAGGTCAGCGCAGGGGCGTGAACATAGGCGGAAAGAGCGGCGAGGACGGCAGATGGTTCGTCGTGAAAAAGGATTTGCAGAACAACGTTCTGTACGTGTCGCACGGCGACGAAAGTCCGCTGTATTCGCGTTCGTGCGAGGTGTCGGGACTCAACTGGATAGGCGTCGACGCGCCCGCTTCCCCCATCGAATGTACGGCGAAATTCCGCTACCGCCAGGGCGAGCAGAAGGTGCGCATCGTGCCCGAAGGCAACCGCGTGCGCGTGGTGTTTGCCGAAAAGCAGCGCGCCGTGACCGAGGGACAGTACGCGGTGTTTTACGACTCCACACGTTGCCTGGGCGGCGGCGTTATCGAAAAAGTGGAATACTGATTACTCCCCGTATATAATCTCGACGCCCTTAATTATAATCAAATCAAACTCGTTATTTGCCAGTATATAGATTGTATTTTCTCCGCTTTCTGCAAAGACGAAAGTCAGCTCTTGTTCGCCTTCTAAATCCTGTCCTTCGCCGAGGTCATCGCCGTCTACCGTAACGCCGCAATACGCGCCATCCGCCACGGCAATATTCAGCTTAACGGTTGCCGGCTTTTCTACGTCTATAACCAAGCCCGTATAAATCAGCCCGTACTCTTCTTTGCTGTTTCTTATCTCCAGCGCCCCGTCGTTTACGCTTGCGGTAAAACCGTCTTGTGCGTTCAGGCGCACCGCCCCGTCGCCGCTCATTATTTCCGCGCCGCCGTATACGTGCGGCAGATTTATATTCTGCGGCTTTTTCCTTACCGTTATTTCGAACGACTGCGGATAAACTTTGGTTATCGTTTCGCCCTCCACCGTGTAAGTAAAAGTCACGCGCACGGTCACGTGATGAACGCTTTCCCCCGTTTCCAGCTCTAAGCTCTCTGTCTCTTCGCCATTGCAAACGAGCACTGTCTTTACCGAATAATCATAGCCTGCATTCACCGAATATTCCACGTCGAAATCGTCCGTGCTTATCCGTACGAAATTCAAGTCTGTTTCTATGTCGGCGCCGCTTTTCGCGGTTATTTCCACACCGCCGTCCACTATCCCGGGCACGGGATTAACCGTGTATTCTATCCTCTTGACTATCCCGGCGTATTTCACCGTCGTCGTGCGAGTGCCCACCGTTTCGGTATCGGGCGGCACCAGCTCCGCGTCGCTTCCGTCAAAAGTAAACTTATCCCCGTTCGCGCGCACCGCTTCAAACTTCCAGGTCGCGCTCATTTTATCGTTTAAGGAAGATACCTGTCCGGTTCTGCCTTCCGTCAGACTGAAAGATTTAACGCCGTTTTTAACTTTAAATTCTATACGGACGGAAAGGTCGTCCGCATCCGTATTTTCACCCTCAGCATATACCGCGCCAACCAGTTTTATACTCACCGTATACTGCCCGTCGTCAGTCAGCTCCTGCGGCGAAAAAACCTTGTTACCGCCGTAATATACCGTAGTTTCGTAATATTCGGGCGGAACTTCTTCGCTTTTCGCACCGTTTTCGGAAAGATAAACGGCGTATTCCAAAGCATCGAAATTCAGCGCCCTTCTCTCCGTGCTCAGCTCATATTCCGCGCTTATTCCCTCCACTATCAGACCGTCCGTATTTTTGCCAATAATAAACCCCTCGGCTTTCTCGTCGGATGCGCCCTTTACTTCTTCGGGCTTCTCTCCGTTGCTTTCCGCGGGGTATTTTATTTCTTCAATTTTTCTCAATCTGCCGCACACGTTGCAGTCCGCGTCCGCGGCTCCGTCGTAAACGTGTTCGCCGTAATTCTTTGTTTCCCTGTGTCCACACACGGCGCCTCGCCAGTGCCCCGCATCGTCGTGCAACCATTCGCTTTCGTTGTAAGTATGCTCGTGCGGCGGAGTGGCTTTCATATCCGCGCAACCGCTTACAAAGGCGCCCGCAAATATTCCGGCACACGCCGCAATAAGCGCGCTTGTCTTACCTTTTACCTTCAATCTATCCTCCTTCTTCGCCCGCTTCCCGCCGGCGGATAATTTGTGATAAATGAAATTTTATGGGTAACAACAGGCATTGTCAATGCATTTCGTTTGCTTTGTCGTATTTTGTCAAAAAATTTTTTATCGTGCCGTCCTCCTTAACACTTTTTTGCTGTTTTTGACATGCAAAACTTATATTTAAATAGCCGCTCCTTAACTTTCGAAGCGGCTGTGAATATATTGCAGATAATTTTTTGGCTTTACGCTGCCGCGGTTTTCTTTGTACCATTCATAAGCCCGCCTCAATCCGTCTTTCAACGGTAACAGTCCGGGCATTATTTCTTTCTGCGCGGCGGTATCGAGCACGTAAGCATAGTTGTAAAACGGAAAATAGTTGCGCTGCTCCGTACCGTCCGTAACGTATGCAAATTGCGGCGTTTTGCCTGCGGCAGAATAGCAATACTCCACCCACGCTTTAACCGTTACGGGCGCATTGCCGACGTTGAATATTCTTTGTCCGGGCTTTTGCGCAAGTAGGCGTTCAATAAATCTGCACAGGTCCTCAACGTGGAAAAATTGCAAGGGCATAGAGCCGTCTTTCGGCAGGTAAAAGGTTGCGTCCCTTTCGGCGCAGTCGAACACAAACGCCTCGCGGTAAACGTTGTTGTACTCACCGTACAAATAGGGCGGCCTGATGATATACGCGGTCGGGACTCTCTTAATAAGAGCGTTTTCAGCCGCTATTTTATCAGTGCCGTAATCGCCCCAGAATTTGTTCGCGCCGCACTTATCGCCTTCCTTAAAAGGCATTGCAAGTGATTCGGGATATACCGCGCTCGAGCTTATCATTACGTAGTTATCAAAGCTTTCAAGGCTGTCGAGCAACGTGTTTACGTCGGCGGCGTTATAGGCGGTCACGTCTATAACCGTATCGAAATGCAGACCTTTGAGCTGCCCGTCTATCGCCTTGCGGTCGCATTGAATGAGCTTGACCGCGGGCAACTGGGGCTTTGTGTTGCGGTTTAAAACGTAAACTTCGTGCCCGTTTGCGGAGAAATGCTCCGCTATGTATTTGCTTACGAAAACCGTGCCGCCCGTAACTAAAATTTTCATTTTTTCACTCCCGCTTTACTTTACAACAAGTATAGCAGTTTTTAACCCGAATTGCAATTTATGTGCGCTCAAAAGTTTTTAAGGCAGACCCGGTGGTTCAATTCCCCAAAAACGTCCTTTGAGGTATGTTGAGATAAGCGGTTTTAGAGCAACTTTTAGCACCCGATTTTCGGTTGATTACACGACGGAAAATCCCCGGAATTCAGGGACAAACTCCCCGAATCCGAACCCCGGCGAGGTGTTTTTGCAATATGCGGAAATACCCTGCCAAAAACCAAATACAGCCCGTAATATGGCGCTGATATTACAGTTCCCCGAAACTCCAATGAACGGAATTTTCATTCCCGAAACTCCCCAATTTTCGGGTACTTCCGGTCCAAATTACTCCCCAAAGTTTTTAACATAAACCCAGCCCGACGGATTCCTCCGCCGGACTGGGTTATAACTTATCTCTATTAGAAATTAGTGAAAATACTCGTACAATTTTTGCCTGATTTCTGTAGCTATTGGTCCATCAACTCCAATACCTAATTCGAGCAAATCACCAGATTTTTCAATGCCTCCTTTTTTCAATAATCTATATACGCTGTCCGAAAATAGCATCTTCTCAATTGGCACTTTATAAGAGGGCGCATCTACCAAAAAATCATTTTTGCTATTCAGTCTTGGATTATATCCATCTCCCTTACATCCAACTGTAAATTCGTCAAGCACTTTGACATATTCAAATTTATCTAATCCCGCTCTTAAAAACCTTGAAAACCGAAATACTCCTACGAACTTACACCAATATCCATTCCTGTTGTTTATGTAATCTCTTTGAAAACAAAGCCTATACGGATTATAGCCTTCTTTAATTTGCCTTTCTTTAAGTGTTTCCTTTACGGAACTTATGTGTTCTTCTATGATTGTATTCCCGTCGGATGAGAGAGTATTTTTCCATTGCCAACCATCAGGGTAACCATGTGCGCTACCGTCCATATAAACAAACCACGCAATGACTTTTGGTACATCAAATTGTTCTAAATCAACAGTACACCTTAATAAATTCTTATAGTTAGTGCCTATCGTTTCATTAATCATCCCAACATAACTTTTTTGCAGTGTTTTATCGCCTAATCTTAAAGTCAACATATTCTTTTATTCTCTTTAAAATTTCAACGTCGGCAGGACAGAAATTGTAATTTGCTATTTCTTTTGCGTTAATCCACTCAAGTGCATTATGCTCTAATAGCTGCGGTTGTCCACGCGATATAGTGCAATTAAACAATGTCAAATGTACGGTTATATCGGGATATTCATGCGTTACTTCCGTAAATACATCGTGCGGCTCAACCGTAATTGCAAGCTCTTCCTGACATTCGCGGATAAGCGCTTGCTCTTTCGTTTCGCCCTCTTCAACTTTGCCTCCGACAAATTCCCACAACAGCCCTCTCGCCTTCTTTGCAGGTCTTTGGCAAATCAAAAACTTGTCCTTATTCCATATCAACGCGGCAACAACTTCAACTACGTTCGTGTCAGTCTTTCGTGGCATTTTTAATAGCCCCCATCAGTTTTTCAAATACGGTTTTATTATTCAAAACTATAATAATCAATTTTTCTCTAACACGCGTTAATCCCTGATATAGTAATTGCGCAAATAGATAATCAGGTACGGGATGTTCGTAAGCGCCCAACCTGCCGTCGTCAAGATACGCGAAGCTTTCGTTGATAACCATCAGGACATTATCGAATTCCTGCCCCACTACCTTATGCGTGTTATCGCTTGACTGTATTTTGTCTATGTTGTGACTGTAATAAGCTGACTGAGTATAACTTATGTACTTATAGCCCTTCTTGCTGTATTTTTCTATTAAAACGTTTGCGTATTCGTACGTATCCGCATAGATAATTTTTACGTTCGGAAAGGACTTAGTCATGACCGGGTCGTTGATTTTCCTCAACAGATGGATAAAATCCGCCAATTCGGGATTTGTTCTTATTTTGTTAGTTAACTTAAAGTGTTTACAGCCCTCTAAATTATTTATTTTCTCGCTGATATTGTCTTTTACTTCAGCCTTTGATAAACACTGTTCCCCGTCCCCTCCGAACACGCAAAACTTATTTAAAGCTGTTACCTTTTCGCAGATAAGGGATAACTGCGCAGGGCGGAGACGGTGAGCTTCGTCAATTACAAATCCGTCGTAATCTCCGAAGTTTATACCATAAGTATCCTTTACCGAAACAATGGTGACGTTATTTAAATGCTCGTTAAGATATATGTGTCCGTCCGCCAGATACGCACAATGAATGACACAAATCTTTTTCGTCCGTGCAAGGTTTTTGGCAATGTCATATATTAAGAGAGTTTTTCCCGTTCCTGCGCCGCCCGTAACCTGATAAAAGTTAGACGAGCCGCTTCCGCTCCCCCTATCCTCTATTATTGCGTTCCTTATGGTTTCCTGATGGTCTGTCAGAAAATAATTGCCGCTGACAAATTTTTCGGGCGTATTTATAGGCGACACTAGAAATTGCGCAGGTTTGAACAAAGCTTCTATATCTTCTTCGTAAAAACCGCCTATTCCGTTTATAATTTCGGCAACGGCGGTAACGTCTATATCGACAAGATTATCTCCCTTCAAAAGGTAAAATGCATTTTTGTCCGCCACGTAAACGATTTCAATTATTTCTTTTCCTAAGTGTGATAAGTAATAGTTATTGCGCACCAGTTGTTTTAATAATTTCTCGTCGGAAGTGTATTCGCTTTTTAACTCTAAATTCAAGACTTTATCATCGCCCAATTTCAGCAAATCAAATTCTTTGGATATTTGCGGAATAGAAAACGAGTAATAGAATCCGTCCCAATTCTCTAATTCGACAAGTTCATAAAGTAGAGAAATACATTTCTGAATAGTCTCTATTTCTCTACTCTTTATTTGTATACTTTTGTTGCGTTGAGAATTAAATTTTTCATAAACTGATAAAGGATTTTCAGACAAAAAGAACGTTTTGGAAAATTCGTATAAATTAACGGGCTTCATTTGTATCTCCCTTAACACCCTATTATTTTGATAAGACTATGATTTTGACTCGTTTGTGACTTAATTCTACAATTTTATTCTTTCAGTAAATCTTCCATTGTGCAGCCGAGAGCTTTTGCCCAGTTAAATAGAGAATAAGTCTAAGCATTTTTATTACTTATTCTTAAGGTTGCCCAACGCTTCGGCATTGTTGAGCGTAGCCGTCCGCGCGTCGCACTTCTCGCAACCGAGCCCGCAATATGCAATAAGTTTTTTCATTGGTAATCCACCTCCTATTTCAAGCTGTCGCTGAACGCTTTCAAGTCTGCTTTGGTTTCTTCGGAAAGGCAGTTGAATTCCAAGTTTTGAATTGCCCCTTCCAGCGTGTACAGATGCACCAAACACACTTGCGGATATTTGGTTTTCAGTCTGAAGAACGCCTCTTTCGAGCCGACCTCGATAAGCTTTTCGGCGCAATCTATTTCAACGCTTTTCAGCTTGCTTGCCATCTCCTTTCCGATATTCATCATTGTCGTAAGTTGTGTCATATACCTTTCCTCTTTTTACATAGGTCTCAGATTTTTGTTAAGCCTGTCCACTATCCAGGCAAGCCGTTTTTGCTTGCCCGCGTCCGTCTTTGCGTCGAAGTATGCGCGGGAGTAAGTTTTCTTTACTGACAGCGGCATAGCTTGAAAATTGGTGTTTGCGGGTTCTTATTCTTGAAGCAATTCGGAAAGAACTGCAACTGCATCCTCACCGAGAGCCATTAAATCGGGCGCGTCCCACTGACCGTTTTTCTTTGCTTCCTCTATCTTTTCTCTGCCGAAGTCGGTCATAAGTCCACGCTCTTCGAGGCTCTTGACCAACGTTTTATTTTTATCCGACCACTTGTTTTTCGCCCTGCGCCCGGCAAAATATTTCTTGTAAGTTTTGTCGTCAAGACTCTGCATCTGTCCGTCTATCCAGCCGAAGCACAACGCTTCTTCAAGCGCCTCTTCCGCTTTAATAGTTTTCGGACCACCGCTCTTTCCAAACAACAGCCAAACGCCCTCGCTTGACTTACAGTTTTCTGAAAGCCACTTCCTGAATTCTTCCCTGTCGGCAAACGTCAAAATTTCGTTCATATCAAACATTCCCACCGTCTAAGTATTTTTCTATTTTGCCCTGCTCGTAAACTTGCTTGCCGATTATCGTTATCGCCTTTTGCGGGCAGTTGGAGAAGCAGCGGTAGCACATAGTGCACTTGCCGTTGAACGTAACCTCGCCACTCTCTACGTGGATGTTTTGCATCGGGCAGACCGAGGCGCACAGACCGCAAGCAACGCATTTGCTTCCGTCCGCCTTTACATTGTCATAGTACTTTTTGGTTTTATTGGGGAAATACAATCTCTGCCCAAACAATCCCGCAATGTGATAGAAAAAGCCCAGTCCCTCTTTCGGGTATTTCCCGCGTTTGATTTTATCGGCAGCTTTAACGATTTTGTTGTCTGCTTGCTTAATCAGTTGACGATTTTTATCGAGCGGCTTTTTCAGCAGTTTGACGTCGCCGATACAATCGGGCATTTTTAAGTGCAGAGCGCCGACAACCTTTGCTCCGTACTTTTTCAACAGTCGCGCCGAACAGCCCGCGCCATCACCGCTGAACAAACCCATAGTCGCAATAACAAAAACGCGTTTACCCCGCCATATGTCAGCGTTATCGCAAATATAGTCTCTGACGATTTTCGGCAGATTGGAATAGTACACGGGGTATGCAAAAACTATTTCGTCCGCATTTTTGACCGCCTCCGTTGCCGCAGGGTCTTCTATCGGCAGAGCCTCCGCTTCCCCGTCAAGAGCTTTCAAAAATTTTTCTATACAATATTTCGTATTGCCCGTTCCGCTGAAATAAACGCCAACCATAAAACTCCTCTCGACCATTATAGCATTAAACCCGCCCGTAGGCAAGCAACGGAATTTCATCACTTGCTAAAATGCGGCATTTGTGATAAAATTTTATTATGAAAAATTTTGAGGTTCAGCAGATTGCAAAGCAAACGATGGCTTTTATAAAATCCGAAATAAAAGTCGGTATGAGCTTGCAAGAATTAAGACAAATAGCCGAAAGCAAAATGCTGTCGCTCGGCGCGACCTCTTTTTGGTATTGGGATATAGGCGCGTTCGTGTTTTCGGGCGATAAAACTACTCTTTCCATATCGGGAAAACACTATCGGACCGCGGACAAAATTATTAAAGAAAACGATATAATAACGGTTGATTTAAGTCCGCAAGTCGGCAAAGTTTGAGGTGATTATGCAAGGACGATTATTATCGAAGACGGAGTTGTCGTAAATGATATTAATAAAATAAGAAACACCGAATGGAAAAACGGCTTGCTAATGGAAGACAAATTACACTTGGAATTATTATCGGTTGCTACCCCCGAAACGACTTTCGAGGAACTGTACTCACATACAAACGAATTTATTACAGCTAACGGCTATATAAATTTAGATTTTATGGGCAATCTGGGACACTCTATCGTAACGGATAAAAACGATAGAATTTATATCGAAAAAGGCAACAAAGCACCTCTCGGCAGCGTAAAATGTTTTACGTTTGAACCGCATATTGCAGTTAGCGGTTCAAAGTACGGATTCAAAAAAGAGAATATTTATTATTTCGATAACGGCAAGTTGGTTGAACTTTGATTGGCGTTGTGTTTTGAATAGAAAATAAGCGTAAGTTGAACCGCTTCATCCTGCGCTTATTTGGTGCCGCTGGCCGGACTTGAACCGGCACGGAGTCTCCCCCGAGGGATTTTAAGGCATATGCGTCAAAAATTTACTTTAACAAAAACTATAAAAACAGGGCATTTTTAGCCGAAAACCGCGTAAAAATGCCCCAAAATCAGACTTTTTCGTTTGTTACAAAATCCTTAAAATCAGCAACATCCCAATTTTTTTACAAAACTAAAACTTTTAAAAGCCAGTTAGTATATTGTAATAATTAATTTTAGTTAATTAACTAACCGTTACTTTTTACTTCTGATATAAATTGTGCTACTTTACTTTCATCTTTTCGATGCTTAATTTCTACAGATTCGACTCCACTCTGAACATCAACAGCAAAAGGATTTAAGAGCTGAACAATATTTTTTACATTCACGACATTCAGCCCGCCAGCAATAAAAAACTTTTTATTAGAATATTTTTGCTTTATTCTTTGTAGATCCTCTAATGTTGATAAACGGCCAGTCCCACCATAAAATGATGTATCAAATAAAACGTAATCACAACTATCAAATAGCGAACAAATCTTTTTATCATTACGATTACTTGCTTCTTCAACAGCTATAATACCAGTTTTATAA